>NZ_AAWS01000029.1 GCF_000169175.1 Microscilla marina ATCC 23134 | reverse complement strand
TACTGTCATTACAAAAAGGAAAAGCACTACTCACACTTTTCCATACTGCTGAGGTTCCTCCATTTTTTTTGGCGGTGAGCCCACCAATCAAAAAATTTCTTACCCCAATATTAGGTGCTGACACAGTAGAAGATAGTTGAGGTTTCATATTGTTTAGTATGCTGGCAGTAGCTCTATAAATTAAAGGGCCACGTTCTTTAGTATTTTTTAATATATATATGTACTTTTTTCTTCCCCAAAATGCTACAACATCACTTTGCAACTTTTTAGGAAGTACTCCCTCATTCAAAGTCTTTGTAGATGACAAGCTTTTAAATACATAATATTTAAAACCCTTAATTACATACACCACCTTGCCCATTTCTTCTGTACTTAAAGCAAAGTAATGATCACCATTTTTTGCCAAAGGTGATCCTATGTCTTTAACTTTACCCTTTGCATCGCCAAAGTTTTTGTGTGTTGAATAGGTATTCTCCCAGACTGCACAGCGTTTACTATCTTCGCCTTTTCTGTTTGTATATCCAACATAATGTTTGGCATTGCCCAAGGCTTCATTTAAAGGAAATATCTCGCTCTTAGTTGTGTTTGAACCACCCAGTTTTTTTGCCCTTAGAAAACACCCTAAATCGGTACGTACTATATAAACATATTTTCTGGTAGAAAAAATATCATAGCCTTTGTAGTGTGGTTTCAATTTACTTTGACCAAATGTGGCAAAAGAAATGAGTTGTATACAAGCAAAGAGGGTGAATAGATGTTTGTTCATTTTATCAAGCTATTTAAAGTAAAAAATAAGTTCGTATTGTAAAGTGGATAGTTTCAGGTCGATTAACCTGAATGCTTGTAGTCTAAATTTAGGTAATTTAGTTTTGTAAACCTAACTATGCTTGACCCATTCAAACTTACCAAAGAAGGTTTTGAAAGCTTCATTAATAATACAACCAGGAGTACAGTGTTTTATCAAAAGAGCCCATTATTTATTCAGTTTTTTTGGCAGTATAGACAACAGGTTAACTCTTTTGTAAAATTGGCTCCTTGCTGCTTAAAAACAGGCATATTTTAGGCAGGGGTTAAAGCTAAAAAAGCGACTTCCCCTGATTTGGGAAAATCGCTTTTGGCATTTATAATTTATTAGGCCTACCGCTTAACCGTCTGATTGATACTTACCAAAACTGTTAAAACAGATAGCATTTTTTCATGAAAAAACACAGAAACAAACCAGCATTGCTATGTTAAAGTTTTGGTGGTTTTCATTACCCGATGGCTCACACCATTGGCAATAAAAATAATGATAACACTCAGGCCAAATAGAGGAAAAAATATCCCTAAAAATATAATGAGGGCTACCATTCCTTTACCTACTTGCCAATTGGTAGGCGCTGCCGGAATGCTCCATTCTCCTTTGCGTTTTCTTTTGGCATAAGACAGCAAGGCCATCACGCTCA
Organism: Microscilla marina ATCC 23134; assembly: GCF_000169175.1. NCBI lineage: Bacteria > Pseudomonadati > Bacteroidota > Cytophagia > Cytophagales > Microscillaceae > Microscilla > Microscilla marina. Next base: position 109,793 of record NZ_AAWS01000029.1, on the reverse strand, counting down.
AAAACAACAAACCAATGGCTGTGAAAAAGACCAGCCACCAGTTCCAAAACCCAAACTCGCCTTGATGAAACGCCATTGCCCATAGCCTGGCTTTCATCATCACCCCAATGTCGTCCCAGGTAGCACGATGAAGTTGCTCACCTGAGTAACGATCGAAGTGGTATTTAGCCATTTTTGAAAGCTGATGGGTTTTATTAGATACACTGAACACCGATTTTTTGGAAGTTGGCAAGCTTAAGGTAACTTCTCCTGGTAACTTTAAAGCCTGGGCTTGAGCCATCATTGCATCCAGCGTGAGCGGTTTGCCTTGTGGGGTAGACTGAAATTGTCGGCTTTGCCATGCGGCTGGAAACCCGGTGTTGGTTTGATTATGCACCCATTTAAAACCACTGCCCCATACATCAGTCCAGGGTAGCCCGCCTGCCAGGATAAGTAATAGCAAAAGCGAAAACCAAAACCCAGATACTGCGTGCAAATCGCGAAACAAAATACGTCGAGAAGCCTTGAAGCGTACTGTAAATAAGCTTCTCCAACCCCGCTCCTGGGGCCAAAACAAATAGAGACCAGTGAGCAGCAATACTACCATCCAGCTGGCGACTAGCTCGACTACTTTGGTACCATACCCCCCCAGCAATAGCTCCCCGTGCAGCTTGCGTACTTTGTACATATCAGTCTGGTTTATCTGCCATTTGCCTTGAATGTTTCCATTGTAAGGATTTACAAAAAGGCTGGACTTACCCGAAAACCGTCCTGAAACAAATTCAGTAGCCTGGTTTTGATGGGTTGGTAAAACTACGCCACCAGGAACTCTTCTCCAGTTTTTTCTGGCAATTTCCCATTGTTTGTCAAAGCTTATTTTTTGGGTTTGTGGCTTTACCTGCTTCAAAGATTGTTGGTCTGTTCGCTCGTAAGACCCTTTAAATAAGTAAATCGCACCAGTAATGGAAAGTAATATTACAATAGGTAAGCTAATTATTCCGCCTATAAAATGCCACCTCCAAATCCAACGATGTAATTTATTTTTTTTCATATAGTTAAGAAAGTATTAGAAGCTGCTTTACCTACGCAAGCAGCTTCTGATCCTGTGGTCATTATTTTTGTTGGAATTTATAAGCAATGCCAATATTAATATTGCGAGGACGACCCAATGAATAAGATTGTCCCCAAGCGGTAGCCCGAGCCACCGTTGAGTACAATTCATTAGTGGTATTGAGCAGGTTAGCCCATATTTCAAACGACTTGCGGGTATAGCCCACTCTCACATTTAAGATGTCATGTCCGCGGTAGGTTTTGGTGTTGCGTTGGTCCATGAAGTATTCATCGATGTGTTGCCACTCAAGACTTACTCTAAACCCTTTGAAAAAACGAGGAGTATAGGTCACCTGAGCATTGGCGATCCACTCAGGTGCCTGGGGCATTTTGTTGCCAGAAAAGTCTTCCCCTGATTCGTTAAAGTCGATGAATTTGTGCAAAGCATTGGTGCCGCTTAGCCTGAACTTTAGATCAGGGTGAGGAAAGAAATTTAGCCCATACTCAACTCCTTGGTGGGTGGTTTCGCCGGCATTTTGACGAATGGTCGAGCCGTCGTCCTGTAATACCGAGATAATTTCATTGAATCCATCCATTTTATAAACGCTCACGTCAAGCTTGGCCTTCTCGTTGGCAAAAGTAACCCAGCCACCCAGCTCTAAATTATTGTAATAAACGGGCTTCAAGGTTGGCACCTCATTGCCTCTATACAATTCGGTCACTTGAGGAGGAACAAAACCTTGGCTGTAGTTAACATATATCCCACGGTTGTTTTTAAAGTCATAGGTTAAACCAATCTTGGGCGTAAATTGACTAAAAGTATTCTTGCCATCCAACACTGCCGTGAAAGCATTGGCTCCCAGATGATTGTCAAAACTATAGTTAAACTGGTCATATCGCAAAGCACCAATAATATTCAGCCCTTTGAGTGGGCTTAACTTAATTTGGGCATAAGCCGCCACGTTAGTAAGGTTGGCGCCATAATCGGCCAATAAGCTATCTGTTTTGGTAAACGAATCATAAACACCTTCATCGTTTTTGTTGACTTGGATGTAATGTGCCTGGTAAGTGTTAGGGCTGTAATCAAAGCTCCCCCCAACAATCAAACTACTATTAAGCCAGGAAAAATCTTGTTTGTGCTGCATGATCAAACCATAGCTGTTAAAGCTATTATCGTTGACTTCGCCATGAGCCAGGCGAGGGTTTCCAGAAGGAATCCAGGGTCTGAAATCGTCTCTTACCCGATATGAAGGGTTTTGTTTGACAGAGTTATTTCGGTAGTAGCCCGTAACAGTAGATTTAGCCTGGTCATTCCAGTAATGATTCAAAGCAAGTTTGGTACGAAAAGCATCTACCTGGCGATTGGTAAAAGTGTGGTTCGAGGTATAGGTTTTACTATAAAAATTGGTGCTGTCTAGTGAACCTGACATTTGCGCATAATAATCAATCAAAGTGTTGCTCCATACCAGTTCAGTATTTTTTGAAATAGAATAAGTAGCCGATAAACTCAAAGCCAATTTGTCAAAATCGGAATGACTGACCACTCCATCTCTCTGATCGGCATAATAGCCTGAAACCCGAACGCCCAGTTTTTTGCCAAAACTGTTAGAAGCATAAAAATCAGTTCTTTTGTAGCCAATATCATTGCCTTGCACACTTATTCCTGCGGTAAATAGAGCTGAAGATTTTCTGCTGATAAAATTAACCGCTCCCCCAATGGCCTCGCTCCCATACATGCTTGATGCAGGCCCCCGAATGATCTCAATTCGGCTGGTGTTGGCCATGTTGATCTCAAGCAAAGCATTGTGGTTAAATACGCCTGAAGTTCTGATCGGAACACCGTCTTCGAGGTACAGATAGGATGCTCCAAAATCGATAGGACGACGAATACTCATGGTATGTTGTTCACTTCCTAATGCTACCATGTTTACTCCAGGCACTTGATTCAAGACCTGGTCTATGGTAGTGGGTTTGTTTTCTTCAATGGTTTTGGACGAAATAGAACTAATAGCTACTGGCGCTTCTGTTCTTCTTTCGTGCTCCCGATTTACACTAACTACTACTTCATTGAGGGTCAGCGCATTAGGGGTAAGTTGAATATTTAATGGATTCCTGGCTAACACCGTAATCGCCTGATACCCTATGCATGAAATGGTGAGAGAATCTGCCTGTATATTCGCTATTATACTAAACTGTCCGAGGGTATTGGTGGTCACCCCTGTTTTTTGCTGCATGTTATAAATTGTGGCAAAAGGTATGACTTCACCAGATTCTTGATCAGAAATGGTTCCATGAATGGTTTGGGCAAAAGAATGGATGCTTGCCAAACATAAAGCTGCACAAAAAATTATATATTTCATTGCTTAAATTATTTCTGTTTAATATGATAAACATTAGACAATAAGAGGGTGTGTCCCCCGCTTGAAGGCAATGCCAATTGATTACCTACTGGAATAGTCTTAAGGGGAATTGTTAATCTGTTTGATAAAAATCGCTGGCGTAATAGCTCAGAGATTTTTCTATTGACAGGTGTCATTTTTTAAGCATGGCAAAGCCAGGCTAACCAATGAAACACTGTCAGAAAATATCAAATAGTTACCAGAAAAATTTAAGAAGTCTGAGGGGGGTGGAAGATTTTGTTGGGTAAGTCAAAAGAGCGGAAACCAGGGTAATAACCCACAAGTTGCCCGAGGTCGAGATAAGCGCAGTTCACCTTGGTCAACGCCTTGCTAAAAAACAAGATGTTATGGGTGTCTTTCTGAGATTGAGGAACTTGTTTTTTCTCTTGTTTCTTTTGTTCCTGCAATTTTTTAGAAAGATGGCAACTACCATGACAGGCAAGTTTGGGTTTCTCTTTGTTGATACAAAGCACCTTGGCGATAAAATCTTGATTGACCTTAAAATCAATTAGAATCCAAACCCGTTGAAGGTTTGGCAGCAGCAGCACAAAAATTAATGATATGGAAATTACCTTTTTCACAATAGCGGTAAAATTATTTCTTTTTAGATTACTGACCTAACATAAAATGAAAAAATACGCTCAGAAGAATACTCTTCTTCAATAAATTGTACCTTAAGGACTCATGATTGCCTGTTTTAGTCTACTCATTTTCAAGTTTTTACAAAAACCAAGTTACATTAGTAAATCAATCAAGCCTCACCCAACCAAGCAGATTTTTCACTGTGTTCAAAATGACAGGCTACAACTCACCGAAAAAAACAATCAGTTCAGCGATTTTTAGGTGAATGAGGCGCTATAGATCCTTATTTTGTGGCTCAAATCAATTACCAAACTGTATGAAAAGATCACCTTGGCTATTTGTATTAGTTATTAGCTGTGTTGCTTGCGCCAAGCCGTCTACCCACTCTAGAGCGGTCAAACCTATAGACGCTCCTGCGCCTACAATACTGTTTGTGGGCAACAGCCTGACTTATACCAACGATTTACCCAATATTTTGAAATATATCATGGGGAAGTTTGGCAAATCAGCAACAATGATTTCGCTTTGTAAGCCTAACTATGCCCTCGAAGATCACTGGAACGAAGGAAGAGTACAGGCATTGATCAAAAAAGGTAATATTCAATATGTCATTGTTCAACAAGGACCTTCGTCTCAAAGTGATGGCAAACAATCGCTGGTAACATATGGCAAGAAATATCAAACAATTTGTCGCAAGGTGGGCGCTGCACTGGGCTTTTATATGGTGTGGCCTGCCAAATGGTATTACCCTACTTTTGATGGGGTGATTGCCAACTATAGCCATGCTGCTCAGGTCAATCAGGCACTTTTGTTCCCGGTAGGGGTGGTTTGGAAAGCCTACCAGCAAGCATATAAAAAAGTAAAGTTATATGGAGCTGACAATTTTCACCCTTCAAGGGCGGGTAGTTTTTTGGCGGCGTTGACTATTTTTCATACACTATACCCAGGCGAAGGCTTTCAGCAAATGAATATCAAAGACTATTGGCAGTGGGTTGACAATCGGGCTTCGTTTAAGGCGATGATTAAGCTAGTACTTCGCCTAAAGTAAAGTATTAGATAAATTGTTTTTTTTTCACCCTTGAGTATAAAACTTAGCCCAATTTAGTTATGGGCTAAGTGTATGATCTGGCAAAAAAACAAGTAGTTTTTATGCACTCGATTCGTTGTCCTGAACTTTAAAAACAACGCTTTAAAGTACTAAAACAACTATTTTACATTAAAGAAAGCGGGCTCTTCTTCAGGAGGGCTTTTGGTATCTGTAAAATAAATCCCTGTTGTCATTACCAACTTATTATTGATGTGCATTTGACCTTGCCAATACCCAATACATTGCCCACCTTTTACCAGCTTGCCTTCATCAAGGTTAACAGTAGTGGTATTTTGGGTTGACCATTCTTTGGATTTTGTTTTTACTGAGGCACCACCATAGGTAGTTGACAATTCGGCATGGGCAGAGGCTACCAATGCTCCCAGCCCTCCTGTTTCCATACCTACAGTGGCAGTTACCGACCAGTTTTTTTCGATCGAGGAGGTAGACCCTTTTACAAACCCAACTGTAATGCTCTCCGACACTTTTGGAGCGGCAACTTCACTACTTTGGTTTGAACTTGTATTACAAAAAGGAAATGCCCCACTTATGCTTTTCCAAACTATAGAAGTTTTCCCCCCTTGTTTGGCAGTTAACCCACCAATCAGAAAATTTCTCACTCCATTATTAGGCGCAGACACAACAGTAGAGAAAGGTCTACGCAAATCTAAAGTTCGATAGATTAATGGACCAAACTCAGTATTTTTTAACACATAAATGTACTTACTTCGCCCCCAAATGGCTACAATCTCATCTTTTTCGGTAGAATCAGTTTGTAATTCTTTTGGAAGATCAACCCCATCAAACCCTTTTTCTGGTTTTCGGTCCTTCAAACTTTTAAACCTGTAAAACTTATTGCCTTTAATGACATAAATTCTTCTGGGTTTATTGCCTTTTCTTACTCCCACAGCAAAATAGTGATCACCGTTTTTTGCCTCCTCTGAGCCTATGTTTTTAAACTTTCCTTTTGTTTTACCAAAGTTTCGGTATGTCGAGTATATAGTATCCCGTACCACACAACGCGTTCCCTTCAGTTTTCCGTCCGATATTCTATTCAACCCAAGATATCCATTGCCATTAGACAATGCTTCGTTCACTGGAAAGATCTCACTTTTTGTGGTGTTCGCTCCATCCAAGCGTTTTGCCCTTAGAAAGTAACCAATATCAGACCTCACCACATAGACATAGCTCCCGGCAGAAAAAATATCGTAGCCCTTATAGTGCGGTTTTAGTTTGCTTTGACCAAAAGCAGTAAATGATCCCAATAATATGCATGCAAGTATTACTAAGTGATACTTTTTCATTGTTTTTAAGCGTTTAAATTTGAGTATAAGTTCGTATTTTTAAAGTTGATAGTTTCGGGTAAAGTAACTTGGGTAGTTACGCTAACCTGTTTGTCTAATGTAGAAAATATCACTTTGCAAACCTACTTAAAACACTACTTTTTAGCGGTCAGATTCTTCTCATCAAGGTCTTGGTTTATTTGTATAAATATCCCCCCATTTTAAACCTTCCAACCGGAGACTTGAAATAGCGAAAAGCTAACTAAAAGGGATATCCTATACCTAAGTTAAGCAAGGTTTGCCCGTTATGCCCTGGATTGCCCAGATTAAAATTACCCAAAACATAACGGTTACCTACTGCCCTTGCAGGGTCGTATGCTTTGACACCTGCATCGAGACGAATGAGCAAAAACGAAAAATTGAGGCGTAAGCCAAAACCCACACCTACGGCTATTTCTTGCAAAAATGATGGAAACTTAAACTCTGACCCAGGGCGATTGTCGGCTTCTATCATCCACACATTGCCCGCATCTACAAACAAGGCTCCTTCAAAAAAGCCATAAATAGGAAAACGGTATTCCATATTGGCTTCAAAAATTATTTCACCGGGTTGTTCAAACGAGTAATCAAACTCTTCTGACCCTTCTCTTAGTTCGGGTGGGTGCGACCCAGGCCCCAAACGCCGTGGTGCCCAGGCACGCACACTATTGCTCCCTCCGGCAAAATAAAACTTCTCGTAAGGCAATGTTTCTGATACTCCGTAAGGGCGAGCTATACCAGCGTGTATTCTAAATGCCAGTTTTTGTTTTTTGTTCAAAGGTAAATAATAATGAAAACTAGAGTTGAACCTATAAAACTGAAAATACTTCAGTCCGGCAATAAGGGTATCTCCCCCCAAAAACTGTCGGTCAATCAGGTTAAAAGTAGTCCCCCCCGACTCCATCAGCAACTTAACGTAGTGGGCGTTTCTTAACTCCCCAATATTGGTATTGTTAAAAGTGTAAGTAAAGTAATAACTCCCTACAAGGGCTCTCTCAAAACTCTTGATTAAAGGGTTTCCCGCCCTTTCTAACTCTAACAACTGCTCTTTGAAAGTCGACGAAATACGAGGCACATTTACGAAGCTTATTTCTGACAAGGTAAAGTTATAACTAGAGTAGCGGCTAAACCACAGGTATGTCATTGAGCTCCGCAAATTGGTTCGGTTATACTCTGGGCGTTGCACAAAGTTGTACCCAACATTGATCCGGGTTTTTGGGCCATAATCGTTGAACAGAAACCTCAAACGGGTAGGGAATAAAATCACTGGGAAGTTTAAGGCGGTGTTTAAGCTTAGCTCCTGACTGCTATAGTTTTGATTTTCGTCAGAAAAACTCGCCTGCCCATCAAGGGTATACTGAAAGTTGGTTTCGAATACCTCAGCTCCCCCAAACAAGTTGCGGTTTTTGAGCGATAAGTTGATAAAAGGGCCCGGCAAACCTTGCCCTACAGTTACACCGGCTTCACTGGTAAACTGATATTTTTCTACCGGGCTGGTTTTTATTCGGGCAATGAGCCTTCCCACCTTTTGGTCGTTACTATCTTTGGGTATTTCAAAGGTGGTGTTTACAAATTTGAACATGTCTAATGCTCCTAACAAACTTTTGGTACGCAACACTTGGTCGTACTGGTAAAAGGCACCAGGCTCAATCTGCACCCTATAATCCAAAATATGCGACGAATAGGGAATGCGGCGCTTGGCAAATTTATACACTACCCCTTTAGAAGATACCTTTTTGTTGTAATCGGGCTTGGCATTGTTCGTTATTTCAGTGTTGGGCTGTATTTCAAATATGACTTTATCAATTTTGTATTGACGGTGATATTTTTCTTCCCCCGCCGGACGATTGACCACAATACGGCAATGGGCTAGTTTACGGTTTTGTTTAGTGGTGTCTTTTAGGGCAGTGGTATCTACCTTAAAAAGTAAATACTGCTTATGAAAAGTATAAAACCCATTATTTTTCAGCAAGTTAACTATCCTGGTACGTTCAGTGTTGAAGTCTTCCTCGTCATAGCGTTTGCCTTGCTTTAAAGGGCTTTTTTTTCGCAACTCAGGGGTAGTAAGCAACGAATCAATTACTTTGTTTTCGGTCACGTATTCTATTTTGCCCAACAACAAAGGCTTGCCTTCTTCTACTTTATAATAAACCTTTACTTTTTTCCTTTTTTTATTGCGTTTGGTTTCAACATCTACTGTTGCCTGAAAAAAACCTTTAGACCGATAATATGCCTCCATCTCTTTTGCAGATTCTTTTGCCTTGAGCGAGTCATAAAAGATTGGCTTCTCCCCTACCGAACGCATCCACCAGTTGCCTTCTCTTAAGGTCTGGTTCAGGTCTTTCACTTTGTCTTCCTTTTTTTCTTTTAATTTACGTATCTTCTTCTCTGCCTTTTGCCTTATTTTTTCTCTTTTGGCACCCTCTGGCGCTTTGCCTATGCGCGCTTCTTGTTGCTCTACCAGGGTATCATACTTGGCCTTGGTTTTTTCTATTTTAGCCCTTATTTTTTCGGGTTCAAACCGTTTTAAACCATAATTGTAAGCAGCAACCGATGGATACCCAAATAAAAAACGAGTATTGGTTTTTTGACGAAAAAGGGCTTCCAAATTACTCGAAGACAGCTTTTTGTTGCCTTTTATGTCTTGACTCCGCAAAAAATACTGCCCTTTTTTCCAGTTTTTGGTGCTCATACACCCCGACAATACCCCTAAAACCAGCAACCAGCCTCCCAAATAATGAACAGTTTTTAGCATATATTTCTCTGTTATCATGCATTATGTTGATTCAATACTAAGTTCTGCGTATTTTTTTGATTTACAAAATTTTAAAATATCAATTTATGCCTGCTCCTTGTTACAAAAAGAAGAATGCATTGAAGTCAAAAAATATTTATAAAACCCAACGCTTATTTTTTAGCCTTCACCTTTTATCTTTGGAGCTTTGTTGATGACTAAACCCCCTAGACGAAGTGCCCGACACAAACATTTCTAAAAGGCAATATAAATTGCTCCACTCACTACAGGTAAAAAAATACCGTAAACAACACCAGGCTTTTTTAGTAGAAGGAGAAAAAAGTGTAGTAGAAACTCTTCAATCTGCCTACAGAGTAAGTGAACTGTATTGTACTGCTGATTTTGCTCAAAACTATGCTCCCATCATCGAGACCTCAGCCACCAAGGTATTGGTAGCTACTGCCAATGAACTCAAAAAAGGTAGTCATTTTCAAACCAACAACAGTTGTCTGGCCATAGTACAGTTGCCAGAGCCTACCCCAATAGCACCACTGGCGCAGAATGAATACGCATTGGTACTGGATGGTATTCAAGATCCTGGCAACCTTGGCACCATTGTACGCATTGCCGATTGGTATGGTATACGTTCTATCCTCTGCTCGCCCGACACAGTTGACGTTTACAACCCCAAAGTAATCGCCTCTTGTATGGGGTCTTTTCTTAGGGTAAACATTCATTACACCGATTTAGAGGCCTACTTCCCCTCGCTGGCAGCACCTAAAGTATATGGCGCTTTTTTGGATGGAGCGAACTTGCACGAATGGTCTTTCCCAAAAGAGGCGGGCTATATAGTATTGGGCAACGAGTCGAAAGGCATCAGAGCATCTATGGCATCACACATTCAGCAAAAAATCACTATTCCCCGCTTTGGGCAGGCAGAATCGCTCAATGTAGCCATGGCGACTGCCATTATTTGTGACCATGTAAAAAAAGACACTACATAAATAAACGTTATTTTTTCCTTGACTACATAAAAAAACCTGTCAGAGACTTCTCCCTGACAGGTTCAAATAAAATTATTTGTATTATCTTAATTACTTGCTTAGCTTCTCTACTTTTAGCATATCTTTACTAAGTGCCAATACTTTGTAAGTAGCTTTTTTCTTGATTACCAAAAGAGTTTGAGATGCCCCTTGAGTTTGCCATTTCCATTGGTAGTCATACCCCGAAGGTCCCGTATCATTGCCACACATTCTCCAGCGCAACTGACGAAACTTTCCTCCTTTTTTGATAATCATCCCTGCGTGTTTATGCCTCATTTCTATCCCTTTTGCATCTGCCAGGTGATGAGGGCGGTACACAGTAACTGTTTTGGTAGACTCTTTTGCCGAAATCACCCAATGTTGATAAATATACTGTTTGTCTATACCAGGTGATTTTGTTGTGGGTACAGCAAAAAAAGTACTCAAGGCAGTCATCAATGATAAAAATAATGTTTGCATCATTTGTATTGTATAGTTGTTATGTTCTAAACTCTATCTGATAGACAGTAGCCACATAAAAAGGGAGTAGACAAATGTGTTTTTTTTGCTATAACAGATGACGAGAACCCTCTTTAAACATCACCCCATTGTATACACAGGCATCATCGCCACAATTGTGCTTAGAGTAATACCCAAAATTGCGGTGTTTGATACGCTTGGCTTTGAGAATCTTTTCTTTGTTTCGACGAATATCTTCCCATATTTTAGCTTCATCTGCCACTGTCAACTCATCTTCTTCGCCCAATATTGTCAGGGCAAAATAGGTGCGGGGATCTTTAACCTGCAAAAAATTGAAAGTTTTGCTAAAGTACTCATTGGCTAAGTCTCTAATGTCAATTTTTTGTTCGGTGCTCAGTTTTTCGTGTTCTACTATTGCCCGGTAAATGCCCAAGGTATTAAAATCAGTGTATTTTTTATGGTTCACAATGATTTCTTTTAGTCGCGCATAACGTAATTGATTAAACTGTTGATTGATCTTCATATTGTTGTCAGGTAATTTTGTAAGGTTTGATACTAATTACAATAGTCCATAGTATTTAGTCGGTAGTCCATAGCTGATTCGAGTAAATGTTTACCTTGTTAAATACTGTAAACCGAACTTGTGAGCTCAACGAAGTTAATCAGTATTTTATATTAAGACTGTATACTCACTTTATTTTTAAAAGGGTTTCAGTTTTAGCCTACACCAACCAGTTAAATAGTTTTTAAATTCATCAATGACTGATTACCCGCAACCAACTTTCACCAAAAGTACTGCGGAGCATTGAATTAAGTAGCAGCAAGTAATTAGCTATCAGCCACAAGTAAGAGCCACTTGCTCATCATAAGGTAGTTACACCTACTTACTGGGTGTACTTAATGCTGCCTTGGTACTTGTCTTCTTTACGAATAAAAAAAGGTAGAAGTTTTACCGACGTTTTACAAGTGTTTTACCCACCAGAAAAAACAACACAAGCCAAGGGGTACCATGCAAAAAAGCGTCAAACCAATCCATTGGCTGCATTCCGTGCGCACCCCCGGCTATCCAACGCAATTTGCCCCAAATGTGAGGTTCAGGCAGAAAAGGGGCAAGCCCCAGAGTAAGCGATATCAACAACCAAATTCCTATATTTTTATTTTTCATATCTTTTTTATTCTTTTGCTAAAAGCACTTCTACCAAACGAGTCTCTATCAATGCAATGTGCTCACTCACCACACCCAATTCTTCGGCTTCGTTGCTGGCAAGGTCTCCCCCGCCAAAATGTATTTCATTTAACGCTTCTTGGCTTTTTTGTTGGTTACGCACCAATGTTTTCTTCTTACGGTATAGCTCTTCCAACATGGCATACCCCCTTGCCCAGCCTGGCAATGTTCTCCCTTTATTTGCCTTAAGTAATGTTGCCAACTTCTCGTTTTCTGAAATACGATCCAATATCAACCAACCAAAACCATACTCCAGGCACAAAGCCCTTTTGGTGCCATTGCTGGTCATTGCCTGTGCCAAGGCGTCATTGTACCCTTGTTGTTGTATCAAATGCAAAGCAAGCCTCCAGTGGTCTTCGTTGGTGCTGGTAAGCAGGCGTATCAACTTTTGGGTGTGATCTGTCATAACAATAGTCCATAGTATTTAGTCGATAGTCCATAGCTGATTCGAGTAAATGTTCACCTTGTTAAATACTGTAAACCAGTATCTTATATTAAGATTGTATGCTCACTTTATTTTTAAAAGTGTTTCGGTTTTATGCCTAAACACCCAATTAAATAATTTTTAAATTCATAAATGACTGATAACCGAGCCTCTGGCGAGCTCAACAAAGTTAATCAGCAAACAACTTTGACTAAAATCACTGCGGAGTATTGTCATAAGCATTAATATAGGTATTCAATAATAATATTAAGTCATCTACTGGTCATAAGTGATCTTTCATAAATAATTTGAGCCATTAAAGTGTATCTATTGCCCTCATTCTTCTCAAAAAAAAAGCTTCATAGCTTTGGCTATGCACCGTTTTTTTTGAATCGTCTGAGAACAATATATTTTCTTGAATTGGCACATCTTATTTTTTCCAGATCACTAAGCAAAAAAGCCCCTCCTTACCAAAGTAAAGAAGGGCAAAAAGTACCTATTCAAGCTACACCTGAAATAAAACAAGCTATACACAAATCACCTGCCCAATTACTCTGTATCAGGCGTTCGTTTTTTGCGAGGTCCTATATCACTTTCCAGTTCTTTTACATGTTTACGAACCTCCTCGACAAGCTCTTGCTCTAGTTGGTTGTGCTCTAGTGGCTCTTGCTCCTTTTCTTTTTGGTTTACGTGTTGCTCAAGCTTACTATCTACATCAAACTCTTTGTTTATTTCTATTTCTCTTTGCCTTAACTTTGCGCTATACTGTGAGTGGACTTTTTTGTCTTTCTTTTTGCCAAACAAGCCAGGGTTATTTACCCGCTCCACTCCGTCTTTTTCTAAAGAGTTTTTGGCATAACGGTTCAGCAAACGCCAATCCCAAATGGCAAAATGCTTACGTAACATTTTATTAAACCCAGCTTTGACAGATTTTTTGGTACGATAATAATGAAGGTATTCAACTGCTGCTCTTGGATCATGGTTGATCATCAACACTTTTTTGGTGTCTCTTTTCAATCGTCTAATTCCTGATTGAAGCCTTGAAGCCTCCTTATTCTTTTTGAGCCTTACCAAAGCCTCATGCTTCGCCACCATTATAGAGAGTGTATCTAACATTTGACTCTCGGCTCCTTTGCCTTGCTCGGTGAGTTGCTCTACTAGCTCATCGTAGTTTTTTGACTTATTGCCTAAGGCTTCTTCTGCCTGGTCAAATGTTTGGCGTAGTTTTATATATTTTTCACGCTCAGGCGAAATTCCTTTTACAGCTTTTGAAAACCCTTTTTTACGATCTTTTAAGAACTGACGCCCGTTAAGTTTGGTGTTGTTTTGATCAGGGGTAAGGCGATACTTGCCTTTTTCATCAGGAGCAGCCTCAAAAGCAAACTGCCCTTTGCCCAGTTCCCACCTTGCCAGGCTATACTGTGCCAACGAAAACTCTTGCTGTAATAAGTTAAAAAATAGCCCTCCACTAATATCAAAGGTGGGGGTTACTGTAGCCTCTGCCCTCATTTTAAACTTGTCATCAGGAAGCTCCCCTTGTCTCAACACTTTGTCAGCATTGCGGTTAAACACCAGGGTAGCACCTGCCTGAAGATCGCCTGCCATCTCCACTCCAAAGCGTCCCATGAGCATTCCTGAAATGGAGGCTACATTGGCAAGTCCTATAGAGGCTCCCAACCCCGCAGTAAGTCCTACTCCAGCCTTAAACCCAGCGTTTCCACTTATTTTAAGGTATTTATCTCCTTTATTATTTTGGTTACGCTTATCTTTGTTATCCATGGTGACATCCAACGAAGCACGTGCGCCCAAGTTGGCATCCAGGGCAGCCTTACCTACCAAGTTGGCTCCTGGCACTGCCGGAATGGGCGTTTCTACCAATACTTTGAAAATATTATAGTGTTGGTCAAAGCTTCCAGCAAGCTTTCCTTTGAGCCCCTGGTCGGTAATTTTGAGCGACAGCATAAAACCTGCATACGCTGCAGTAAACTCATTGAGTGCCCACTTGGGAGCTTCGCCAAACTTAAAGCTTGCTTTGCTCAACGACACCTTGCCCACAGTAGCGCTTACCTGTAAAGTTTTAATGATGCTGAAAATATTCTCCAGGTCGCCAAATATGCCTCCACCTTTGAGCGCTTCATCGTCACCATTACTACTGCCACCTTTGGTATACATCAGTTGAGCCTTGGCAATGTCTAACTGGTTATCTTTCAGGTGAGCATCGTTAAATGATATACCAATCCGTCCACCCATAATTTGAGCATCAAAAGTATTGACTCCAGCCAGCCAGGGCTTTTTACGGGTTTGGTCATACTTGACATAGGCTTTGCCCACTTTGGCATTAAAGTAATTGTTGTCTTTCAAAAGGTCCATATCACTTTCAGCACCTATGGTTACCTTGTTGTTTTCGTCAATACTTCCACTTAGCAAAAAATTACTAATCGTGAGCACATCTTTGAGTATTTCAAACTGATCGCCCGAACCAATAGAAATATCCCCATTGATTAATTTGCCATCATTGTCCAGGTCAAAATTAAGTGTCCCATCAAACTGATGGTCTAACAGGTTTGCCTTGGCAGCAGTTTCAAAATGTAGTCCTTTGTCTTTGCTCCACTCTGCCTTCATGCTGCTTACCTGAAAGGTATCGCCCGCTACGTTTACTTTTTTGAGTTCCAGCCCCATAGACTGTAGCCCTTGGTTGGTAATGCGAATTTTGGTCAAATGCACTGCCCCTATTTCAAATGCCTTATTGAGTTTGAGCAATTGGTCGGTAATGAGCATATCATCGTTTTTATACTCAAAATTTCCTCCCCAATCAAGCCTTACTGTATGATCGTCAGAGTTGAGCAGCTTTCTTCCAAAAATATTGAATCCCATGCCAAACTTTATCTCGGCACCCCCTGACTTATACATTGGCTCATCTTCTTTGCCCCAAATCAACTGACTCAAGTACCCTTGTTGGTTCTCCATAGGGGTTGTACTGTCCCAACTCTTAATGTCGGTATGGTGCATGTTCATCCAGAAAAAACGGTTTTTATCAGGTGAATCCTGAGGTTTTTTGCCTTGTGGTGCCTGAACTTTAGGCAAGTTGAGTTTTTCAGGTTCCTGTTCGTCTTCTTTGCCCATATAATTATGGTCATAATATTTGGCAGCCAATCCAGTGGTTCCCACCACAGTAGAACCGATCGCTAGTTTAGAAGCCAGCTGGGGTTGCCCCATATATAAACTACCCGCAGCAGCCAAAAAGCCCATGGCGGCCAACAGTATACCTCCACTACCTACTTTGCCTATTTTAGAGTTATTGGTCAGCACAAAGTCGCTAAAAGATTTGCCTGTATCCATTTTTTGCCAGCCCCAGGCAAGCAATTGCGACAAGGTAAAGTTTTGAAGTTTTGCCAGCTCATCTTTCGAGGTTTTTGCGGCCTTTTCGGCAAGTGAAATCACGTGCCCCAAAAGCATAGAACGATTACTAATGCCGCGTTTCAAGTCATCATACCTTGCCTGTAGGTCAGTCAGGTAACTGAGGCTTTCTGACATAACAGTGACATTGTGAATAGTTTTTGGGGTGGCTTTTTTACCCAATGACATCACATAAGCAGTACCTCGCCCAATCACATATTTAAGAAAAACCCTTACAAGGTGTAGTCCTGGGCTATTTACTGTTTGGTAAGTATCGTGGGCAGTTTTTAGGGCTGTACCATACTTATCTATGGCAGTCCCCATTTTGGTTACTGAATCCTGAAAACCAGTATAATTATCTACATAACTATTGATCTGGCCTGTCCAATTTGGCTGTGCGCTCAACATAGCACTTCCAGTAAGGTAATCCATTGCCGAGCCTGCCGAACTTAGGAGTTGGGCAACCAAGTCTTTACCAATTTGATCGGAATATTTACGGAGTAGGCTCTTTAGTGCCTCGAAACCCACATTTTCGTCTACGGCAAGCACATCAAATACCTTAGAGTTGGTATCTCGCTTGCCTAGTTCTATAGGTTTTTGTTTTGCCTTGTGAAGCGGTTTTTTGTGATTAAGTACCACATTTTGATGCTTTGATTTATGTGGTTCGGGCAAAGATTTTGATGACCCTCCCAGCTTCTTTTTAGAGGGTTGATTTTGCTGATTTTTGCTTTTTTGTGTACCACCCTGACTTTCTTGTTCTTTGGTAGTCTCCTGTACTTTTTCCGGCATAGAGTGCTTTTAGTCTTGTATCTGAAGGCGTAACAATGCCATGCTTCTGGCAATAGTTGCCCAAGATCGTTTAGTAAAAATGGAAAGTAAGTTTTCAGGTGCTTGATACTTGAGGGTATACCTCTCCCTTGAATGATTGCCTTAAACAAACATGTAAAGGGCATACGCTAAGGGTTCAACCTATATAATTAGGTTGTTAAAAAAGTACCTGAAGTAAATGAAAGTGGAAGAGTATTAATATACCGGAGGGGCTTTGACCATGTGGTGAGTATACTCGGATATAGTCAGGTTTAAATACGCTATCTCGGAAAAATCACACACCGAATTTTTACCAGATTTTTGAATAAATGAAAAGTGTAACATACAATTTCTTTTTAATGTGGTTAATTTTAGGTTGCTATTACTTTGGGCATTTTAGCGCATAAGGTTAAAAACAAATACCAGCAATTGACCTGGCTATACCTTCTCTTTTTTAATGTTGGCAAGTGGAATGTTAGCCACCACCTTTACTTGTTGTTGTGTGTGTATTTTTTTATTCTACTTTGATCTGCGCTAGTTAATTTTTTATTTTCTTATATACTTGTTCTACAGGTTAATATTCTGAAAAAATTTGATTACAACAAAATTTACGCCATTATATTATATATACAAGGTACTATAAACACCTCATTTTCTGAAAGTTAAAATGCACGTTGAATATACGTAAATAAACAGCATTTAAAGTGGCATAGTGCTCAAAAAGAATGAGTATAGAACATAATTCAAAATAAAATCCCGCAAATATCGATGTTTACACCATATCTACGGGATTCAATAACTGCTAAAAATCAGCTTATTTCTTTTTCACTCTGTCATAATCTTTTTGAGCCTGGTAATAGCCATGTTTTACAGCACGCTTATACCAGTGACGTGCCCGCCTCATACTTTTAGAAGTCCCTTTGCCCAGTTCGTTGGCACGTCCAGTAGCATGTTCTGCCATCCCTAGCCGTTTACCTGCAGCTTTTCGATAAAGCTTATAAGCCTTTCTTTCATCTTCTTTTATTTCATAGCCAAAATAATAAGCTTCGCCCAGGTAAAACAATGCATACTTGTCTTTACGGTCAGCAGCGTGTTGTAGCCAAACCAGTGTTTCCTTAAAGTTTTCCTTGGTACCCAATCCTCTAAAATACATCCAGGCTAGAGCAAGCGAAGCCTTGGCATTTTTGCGTAATTTTTTTTCATCCTTATACTTCATCAAGGTTTCATACGCCATCCGGTAGTTTTCACTGTCGAAATAACGAGTTCCGGCAGCTATGCCTTCCGATACCCTGATCTTACCACTTCTTCGGGCGCGGGCTTCCTGAGTGCCCCAATCTATAGAAAATATCTGTACTTCGCTCATTTGCGTGGGGTACTTACCAGCAGTACGTATATAAAAATAAAGTGGGGTAGAGTCTTCATACACACTACCGTCTTGATAAGAGCCTTTAATTTTGCGATTTAACTTTACCCTCAGATGATAATAAGGCACTGGGGCATTTTTATTAAATTTAATTTGCCCATATTCAAGGTTGTCATAGGTTATCTGGATGCCTTTTTTATACCAGGTCATGATATAAGTCAGGTAGGTCTTTGCCACTACCATTTTAGACATGTTGGCAGTTTGGGGGTGATCGGCTTTGCTAAAGTAAGGGAAAACATCATTGCAAACATAAATATCGTTGGTTTCAAAAAACACATCTATCAAACGTTCTTTGTAAGGAACCTCTTCTATAGTAGGCTCTTGGTCTTGGTCATTGCTCCCGGTTTGGGTACCCGATTCAGAAGGTTTAGGCTCCAGAGTGCGTAAAAAACTGGTGTCGCCCATCGAGCTAAGCGCTTTTGCGTAGTTTTGCAACAGCTTTGCTGTGCTTTGTTTAATTGTATTTGTTTGTTCAGGAGTAAGGGTTTCCTGGGCAAAACTAAAGGCAGACAACCACAAAAGAGCAACTGCCAAACAAAAGATTTTTTTCATGTTATTGGATGTTTTTTATCAGTGTTTGAATAATTATCCTGACAAGTGAACTGCTTGAAAATAAGACAAACAGAAATTTACCTTTTCTAACAAAAATATCAAAATAATATTGCATTTAGATATTGCTTCTTTACATTTATATCAACTCACTCTACGAAGTGATCAACTTTAATCATTCTTTGGGCACTTGATTTTTTTGTTTTGTACAGCAAAAACCATGTTAAACGTTGGTATTGAAATGATTGTTCCTTTGGGTAGTATACAAAGCATGCCTATCTCCCCGATGTAAGTTTGGAGTACACTAAACTCGCTTTGGAGGATTTTCAATATTAGATGCACATCGGTACAACAACAATAGAACAATTCCAACAAGTGATATTCAGTTATTTTTGTTCACCAATAATAAACACTTACAGACCAACGCTGGTTTTAATCAAATAGTTGCCAATTTCAAACTCCGCCTCTGGCTAATGTTAAACAAGCGCTAAATAATATTATTAAACACTATGAGTGGAGGAATAAAATCAAACTTTTTTAGCAAGCATTTAGGCTTTGTCGTTAAAATGATCTCTAAATATTACCCTTTAGATGCACACACCTTAGAAAAATACCAAGACCGCTGGCACTGGGAAAGCATCAGCGGGAACGTCTACCTTGCATGGACTCCTGAGTTACTAAAAAAATACCATAGTAAAATCGATTGGACAGCCCTGAGTACTGGGGCACGCATGCCTGAAATAGCCTCCAACAAAAGGGCAAACCTAGAACAATGGGATAAGATGAATAGCCAAGGATTGGGTATATGGTCTATTGAGTTGTTAGAAGAGTTTAAGGGCAAGTGGGACTGGAACGAGCTAAGTTCAAACGAAACAATGCCTTGGTCAACGAAATTAATTGAACAATTTCAAGACGAATGGAATTGGTATTACCTTTCTCAAAACCGTGCCTTGCCTTGGTCCATATTGCTTATCGAAAAGTTTAAAGACAAGTGGGACTGGTCAGAACTAAGCAATTTGCACAGCATTCCGTGGACGATTGAGTTAATACAATGGTTTGAGGAAAACTGGTACTGGGATACTTTAGTGCAAAATGAAAGTTTGCCTTGGTCTATAAAATTGATTGAGGCGTTTAGTGATCATTGGGATTGGGAAATGCTGCATAATGATTTTATCTATCAAAAAGTATTGAGGTTTTGCCTTGATCAACACGTGGTAGAACAAATAATGGAGAGCTTGGGACAATATGGTTGGTATATATACGAGTTTAAACGTTTAGATAAAGAAGCATTGTGGCACGAATTGCGCAATGTTGGTGATACTTGCATCGAGCACTTTCCAGAATGTATTGCGGCTTACTTTTACCGAGGTAAGGCAAAGTACGAGTCTGATGTTTTTCAAGGAGTTATGAATGATTTGAACAAAGTACTTAAGCACGATAAAACACACCAGGGGGCTTTATATTATCGTGGTAAATTACGCAACGAAATGGAATATTATGAAGATGCTATGCAGGATTTTTCAGAAGTAATCCGTATTAACCCACTACACAAAGAGGCCTACCTGGGGAGGGCACAAGTGAACACCACTTTGGGGCAACTAGAATTGGCCATGCAGGATATTGATCAGGCATTGGCACTTGACAATGCCTATATAGAGGCATATAAAGTAAAAGGGAAAGCAAGCAAACTACAGGGCAATTACCAAGCAGCGGCAAATGCTTATAGTGCTATCATAAAGCTGGAGTCGTGGAACGGTGATGCATATTGCGAAAGAGGCAAGGTATATCAGTTGTTAGGTGATATAACTCAAGCGTGTAAAGACTGGAGATACGCAAGTGATACCTGCTTTCATTTTGAAGCGTATCAACTGTTAGATATTTACTGCAAAAAGTAAGGCCATATAAATAAAAAGATTCCCAACAACTGATTATGTTTATTGGGAATCACAAAACAAATGTTCATCTTTCATCATCAAACTCAGGCGAGTTTAATGACTTGCGTATTGTTTCAAGCTATCTTTTAATTCCTTGCGGGCAAGGTGTATTCTGTTCTTAACGGTTCCAATCGGAATCTCTAATTTCTCAGCAATTTCGTGATACTTAAACCCTTTGAAATGCAACATAAAGGGAACGCTATAAGTATCGTCTAGTTTGCTAATTGCTTGGTTAATATCTTGAATTGTAAAGTTGGCATAAGCCTTATTATCTACTACATTATCTGACGAGTTTATGTAGTGCAGATTAGCGGTGCTATCTATAAAGGTATTTCTACGCGCCAATCTTTGATAATTGGTAATAAATGTATTTCTCATGATGGTGTATAACCATGCTTTGAGATTAGTTCCTTGAGTAAATTTTTCGCGGTTAGTAATGGCCTTAAGCATTGTTTCCTGTAATAGATCATTGGCTTGCTCATTATCCTTAGTGAGCTTGAGGGCAAAAGGCTTTAGCATCTTGGATGCCTTGTCTATGGTGTTGA
The DNA here is from genome assembly GCF_000169175.1 of Microscilla marina ATCC 23134. Lineage (NCBI taxonomy): Bacteria > Pseudomonadati > Bacteroidota > Cytophagia > Cytophagales > Microscillaceae > Microscilla > Microscilla marina. The sequence goes on along the minus strand of NZ_AAWS01000029.1, from coordinate 88,835 downwards.
ATTCTATAGTTTGCATGATGAGTCTTTGTTTGTTTAGTTTTTGTTGATCCAAAAGTATATAATATTAAACATAATTAAAAGTAATTACATCTATTTTTTTTCTTTTTTTATTAAAAAAAGCACTTTAAACTCTTTATATATACTTTTTATGAATATTTATGCTGTTTAATTTATATCCCAATAAGTTAAACAATACTTATTTTTACAAAGTACGTAAAGCAAACTATTTTGGATACACATATATCCAAAGTATTTTTGACTAAAAAAATTAAAAAATGGAATAGAATGCCCTATTGAGCAATAAGTCATGAATATTAAGATAAAACAGCAACATTTGAGGCGTGTTGAGCAAACTTAAGAAGAGATAGAATACTTGATTGCCAGTTTCTCCCCTATTATCTTCGCCTCTCTAAAAAGAAGAAACACCAACCACCTAATACATACCACCAAGTGCTTATATAAAAACTACAGATCAAGCCACTGTTTAAATTGTGTACTTTTTTCTCGGCTAATCACAATATCCTGGTTTTGTACTTCAGGGGTCAGTATTACCTTTAGTTTGCCATTAAAATAAGTATGGATACTTTGGATGGCATCTATTCTTACAATGAACTGACGGTTGATGCGAAAAAAATGGGCAAGATGAAGCAAGCGTTCCAGGTCATCGAGCGAATAGTCTATCGGATATTTTTTATTTTGTTGTGTAATAAGTAACACCATTTTGTCTTTTGCCTGAAAATACCCTATATCACTTTCAGCTACCGACTCCAGGCGATCACCGAGTTTTACCAAAAATCTATTTTTGTAAGCATTGGTGTTATTTTGCCCAGTTGCTCCCAGCGAGAGTGTTTCAAGCAGGTTGCCAATTTGCTGCTGATAGTTACTTGTTGAAAACTGATTTTTGAGTTGGCGGTATTTCTCGATACTTTGGGTAAGCGCTGTTTTATTGATTGGCTTTAGCAAATAGTCGATACTGTTTACTTTAAAAGCTTTCAGGGAGTAATTGTCGTAGGCAGTAGTAAAAATTACTGGAGTTTGGATTTGCACTTGTTCAAAAATATCAAAGCTCACTCCGTCAGCCAGTTGTATATCCATAAAAATAACCTCAGGTGTCGCATGCTGACCTAGCCATTGCACTGATGCCTCTATGCTATCAAGCACCTCAAGCACCTCTATTTGAGGGTCTATTTCAGTGATCAACTTTTGCAAACGACGACTCGCTGGTGCTTCATCTTCTATAATGAGTACCTTCATTTTTGGTTGAGTATGGTTAAAATTTAAAATTAGCGAATTATGTGAGAGATTCAAACGATTGTTTTTGCAAGTAATGCAGGGGCAGAATGTGCGTTTAGTGTACCTTTTATTAGCTAATTATACATAATTATTGATATTCGACTATATAGTACATACAGTTTAACATTTCATAATAAATAGTTTGCCTATACAATGAATGAGTATATTTACGGGTAAGTGTTTGATTTTTAAACAGGTAATACTATTTTAGGGCATTTTAAGAAAGGACTAGTAAAAACTCCTATTTTTCAAATAACTCTTCAAATGATTTGTTTTGAGTGCATTTATTACATACATTTATACAGGATAAAAACAAAATCATTTTTTTCATCCTCCAGACTAGCAAATTTAAAGAAAGGCATAGTTAACAATAAGTCCGCTGTATGACTAAACAGCGGACATTTTTTTTGCCTTAATTTCTTGTTTATTCACTCCTGCTTGTGGGCTTTTGTTTGTCAGCCTTTCTTTCGGCCACTCTTTTTGCTGCCTCACGCGAAGACTCCTTTTTCTTAAGAATCATACGGCGTAGTAGCATCTCGATAGGCGCCAGGCTAAGGGCAAGCAGTATGTTCATCCCTAGTTTAAATACTGGTACATTGTTGGAAGCATTGTCTACATAAGGCTCAAAGGTGAGCATGATAAACTCAAAGAAGGTAATAATGGTGACAAAGGTAAGTACATAAGATACCCTGGCGTATTTGGTACCTTTACGACTAAACAATAATGAAAGTAGTAATAAGCCCAAAAAGAAAAGTGTTTGAGAGGCATAAAACCACGATGTTTGCCAAAATGGAGGTTTTACCTGAAACACAAAAGCTTGGTCTTGACTGGTTTGGCCAAAGGTGTTTTTAGCTCTTACATGTAATTTGTACTGACCACTGGGCAAAAAAGGAAATGATATAATGGCTCGTTTGTTCCAGGCTGACCAATCTACTTTTTTCTTCTTTTTACTGCGGTCTTCCAAATCTTCCAGCCAGTACTGATACACGGTGTTATCTTCGTTTCGGAAGAACGGTGAAGCCAACTGAAAAGTAAAAGACAAAGTGTTGTCGGTATGTTTTACTACCAAATCTTTCAGGGGTAAAAACTTTCCCTTCTTATTCCTGACATTCTTTATAAACACCTTAAAATATTTCCTGTCGTCAAGTTTTGCCTGGGCGTCAATTTTAAACAACTCATTGTTATTTACTACCCAAATATTTTTTACTTTGTCTATATAAATATCTTGTACATCATCAAATAGCTCAAGAAACTGCGCCAGTCTAAACTTGCCTGCTTTGGTATTGGTAATATTTGTCCATAGATTCTTGGTTTCTACCCAAGTATAACCAGGCTGGTGATACAACACTTTGGTTTCAGTATTGGCATATTTTTGCAGTGCCGTTTTTTGTATCAAACGCTTCTTTTTGGCATCATAACTATAAATTCCAGAAGATAAAAAGAAGGCAGGCTCACCATCTATCAAGCGGGCAGCAATGTTTTCTGAATAACTATTGGCAAAGGGAAAGCGCTTGAAGCTATTAAACATCCCTGTTTTAGGGTCAAGGTTTACCCTTAATACCTGGTTTTCGCTCCCTAACCACAGGCCATTACTATGTTCTACAATAGAATATACCAGGTCGGTCATGTCCTGCAGCGTACTTTGGGTTTTAAAACGACCATTTTTATACACTACAAAATGCAGCCCGTGCTCTGTCCCGATATAAAACCAGTTTTTGTTGCTGGGCGACTGATAAATAAAATGTACATATTCATCTTTGATAACAGGAGAAGCTGCTACTTCGTCTTTTTCTGTAAAAGCCGCATAAAGCCCTATATTACTGGCAATGAGCATGCCTTTGCCATAAGGGTACATTTGGCGGCACTTGGCGTGCAACCCAGTCACCTTTTTATATATATAAGGTATAGACGCCATCGCGTATATTTTCCTGATATCTTCATTGGGTAACCTTATCGATGATTTCTCATAGCTAATCACCCTTGAGGGGGTTTCTTCTGTTTTGGAGGTTTCTTTTACTTCTATCTTTCGTTTTACATCTTTTTCTCCTTCTTCTGAGTGGCGATAAATACGCAACTTGGTTTCGCGGCGATCTTTAGGCTCTGTAATCGTTACTACCCTCTCAGTCTTTTTAATGGTTCTGAGGTACTTAGCTTCTTTTTTTATCAAACTGGCCACCTGTTCGAACCTACTTACTTTATTCAAATAAAACACCCCTTCACTGGTAGACACAAACAGCGAGTCTCCTCTTTTGAGCGATGATGTGACATTGCCGTCTATTCCAGCATAAGACGAGTATGATTTTACCGGAAGCCGGGCGTCAGCACGGGTAATGCCATAAGAATGGCAAATCCACAAGGCACCTAAACGATCTTTATACATTGCCAATACCTCGTCGTCGGGTAGTCCTGTCTGATAATTGATAATGCGTTTGGTTTTGCCATAATTCTGTTCTGCCACCAGTACCCCACCCGATAGGGTAGAAAAAGCAATATCTTTGTTACCTACTCGTAGTGCTCCCCTCATAAGGTTACTTAGCAGGTATTTATAGTCGCGTGGAATGTATAGTTTTATTTTTTTGCCATCAAACAAGTACGACCAGCTATTGCTTGCTATAAACAGTGCCTGTTCATTGTTGTACATAAACGAGTCGTGAATATCGAGGTAAGCATACATTTTACTACTTCCTATGGGTATCAGTTTATCACCTGCTATTCGGTGCAAACCTTTGGCTTTTATTTGTATATAAGGAGTGTCGTTTAAAAATAAAATACCTGCAAACTGACGCTCTTTGTGGGTAAACCATACCTTTTCAATATTAAGTGTTTTTCGGTTTACCTTGATGAGTGCTTTATGGCTGTAAAAATAAATGTGCTTTTTTTTCTGAACAATGCGGTTTACCTCTCCAAAAATTCTCCCCAAAACTTTAAGATTGGCTTTTCTGTCTGATATAGACTTATAGGTTTCTCTGCCCAGTTTGTCACGGGTAAGGTAGCCAAAGTTATTGCGGCAGCCTACATATACTATATTGTCATATTTAATCTTGATAGACAGTGAGTAGGGCGTATTTCTGGTTGGAATCATTCCCCAGACCACCCCGTCATAACTGAGCACTCCTTTAGTATTGGCAAAGTACATCACATTGTTTGTACCTTGAGCAATTGCCCGGTTTTGATGGTCAACGTTTTTAATGGGCACCTTGTAGTTTGTCAGGTACAAGTCTCCATGTTGTGCTTGAAGGGTATAACCTGTGACCAGCCAAAGCAAGGCAAACAAAGTGGTATAAAATCGGTAAAAATTCAGATAAATGGGGGTTGGGTTCATTGCCTATTCTTTTATTCGTTCAGGCTCTTCCTGATCACAAATTCAATGCCTAAGCAACTTACACCGCCATATTCTTAAGTATCTGTCACAACTTTGTTGAATACCTGCTTTTTGCCCCCCCCTATTGTTAAAACCAACCTGAAAATATCTTAAAATAATACAGATATCTACTTAAATATTTTAATGCTTTCGCAAGAGTAAATTTTGAACCTTAAAGAGTGGTTAAATGAATTGAACCGCTAAATAGTACTATATCAAAATATAGTTGTAACATAGGATAAATCTTTAGAATTTTTGAATGAAAAGCTTTTTTATCGCGTCAATATGTTTGACCTTAAGGATACGTAGGGCCACAAAGGTCATAATGTTGCTGACTCATATCAAATTAAAACTTGTTTGTCAGTGACAGGCAGGTTTTGCGTGGTTTAAAATAAAGATAGCCAACTAAAAAACAAAGGCAATGTATACTAACTCCGTAATTACAGGCACGGGAGCCTACCTCCCGAAAACCGAAGTACCGGGCAGTTATTTTCACCAAAATACTTTTTATCGAAAAAACGGGGAACCCATAGAAAAACCCAGCGAAGCAGTAGCTGATAAGGTAGAAGAAATTTCGGGCATCCGTGAACGACGGTACATAGAAGAACACCACCACACCGCACACATGGCGGCGTTGGCAGCTCAAAATGCAATTGTGTCAGCGGGTATAGATAAAGAACAACTAGACACCATTATAGTAGCTCATAACTTTGGCAACCTGGTAGACCAAAGTCAAGGCTCACACTTGATTCCCAACCTTGCTGCCTTAGTAAAACACCATTTACAAATAAAAAACCAACGTTGTGCTGCATTTGACTTATTGTTTGGTTGCCCTGGTTGGGTGCAGGCAGTCATACAAGCACACCAGTCTATTGCCTGTGGTGATGCCCAGCACGTATTGGTCATAGGTGCCGAAGCAATGTCAAGGGTGCTTGACCCCCACGACCCCGACTCTATGCTATTTGGCGATGGTGCTGGTGCGGTAGTAGTGAGCGGGTTTCAAGAAGAGCAACCACGTGGGGTTCTTGCCAATAAAACATTTTCGCACTGCGAAGAAGAAGTCAATTATCTAAAAATGGGAGCATCTACCAACCCCGACCTTGACAAAGGCTTATATGTAAAGATGCAAGGCAAAAAAGTATACCGTTATGCGGTAGAAAATATGCCCGAACTGATTCATGAATGCCTGGAAAAAGCCGATGTACCACTAGAAAATATTTCTAAGTTTTTGTTGCACCAGGCAAATGAAAAAATGCTGAAGGCCATCTTTGAAAAAACCCTCAACGGAGCAGAAGATGCTGCCAGCAGATTTTGTAAACAAGTACCCGTCATTTTGCAAAACATAGGCAACTCTTCTGTGGCCACTATCCCTACTTTGCTCGATGTAATGCTTAAGGGCAAACTTCCTGAGCATACCGTAGACAAGAACGATGTAGTAGTCATGGCATCGGTGGGGGCAGGTATGCACACCAATTGTCTGGTATACAGGTTCTGAAGAACAGGTAAACAGTGAGCAAGTGGCACTTAAAATCTGTTTTGTAGCAAGTTGCTCACTGTTTTTTACAATCGTACAACTTAGCACCCACCATTTGTTTTTTATATACCTTCGGTCACCCACAGAGTAAAAGCATTGCAACTCAAGTTTTAAAAAACTCAAACTCCATCAACTCTTCTACTTTTACTATTCTTTGCCTTATTTTGTCTCCATCTTTAGTCGACTTACCTATGAGCCTTAATCCTGTTACTTTATTTTCAGGGGTAATGTAGGGCATTTTTTTTTGCCACCCTTTCGGAATATCCTCTAACGCCCTGTAGGGTTTTACTTCTTCTATTTTAAACAACTCCGTAGACCTGATATCATCGCGGCTAAAGCAGTATTTCCCTATCAACAATTCGCTGAGGGTTTCTAAAACAGTCGTAGTAATCATAGGTAACATTATTGGGTGGGTGAGCAAAATGCAATCAGGGCAATATACACAACCCAACTGATATTTGTCAAGCAGCAAGCTGACTTATAGGTTTTTGTTGGGCAGGTTTCCCTCCTCCGAAAAATTCAGGTAAGTCAAACAAAGTATACCTCAAATTAGGGGGTTTTGGTATAATTTATTAAAATTACCCCTTTGAAAATCAAGGATTAATCTTACATACACAAACTCAACCTATGGAGTTAAGTACTTTTTATTCACTTTTGATGATAGCAGGCTTTTATGCCATGGTGGTAGTCATTTTATATATAATGTGGAGCATTGCCCAAAAGTTAAAGGTACCCCAAAAAAGCAAACGCATTGTATTCTTATTTTTTATATTATTAGGATTGGCGGTTGCCTCACCCCTGCGCGAAATTTGGTTCACATTGTTTCGCAATATGAACATTTACCCACCCTATGCCGGAAAAGTAGTTGAAGATAGTTTTGGTATGTTTCCCTGGCTTACTGGTGCCTACCTTATCAATAGTTTGCTCAATTATTTTTTGTGGAATGGAGCGCTGGTAAATGAAGATGGAGAACGCGTGGTGCCCTTGTTGCTCATTCACCTGGCATCGGGGCTTGTATTTTTTCTGGCTGGCTTGTGTATAGTAGTGTTTGTATACGGAGCCAACCTCTCTATATGGCTTGCTACTTCGGGTTTTGCCGGAAGTGTAGCCGTTTATTTAGGTAAAGTTCCCCTCAACAAAGCCTTTACTGCGCTTTCGCTCAACCTCAATCGTCAAATTCGCAAAGGGGATTTTATAGAATTAGAAAATCAAGCAGGCTTTGTTCAAGAGATCGGATGGAAATCAATCAAACTACTCACCCTTGGTGCTAACCAGCTTACCATTCCTAATACCACTTTTGTAGAGTCCAACGTCATCAATTATTCGCGCCCCTCCAAGATCAAAACTGTCACAATGCAAGTCTTGATCACTGGCAATTTGTCGCCCCATGAAGTAGAAAAACTCTTAATTCGTTCAGCGCTTGATTCCGACTGGGTATTGCGCGAACCCACCCCATTGATTACCCTCAATAACTTTTCGAAAACGAGCGCTACTTATACTATAGAAGTGTCTACCGACTACGATATCATGGAGCATGTCAAAAGTCATGTGTTGTCGTCGGTCTGGCATATGTTGCGTCGCAAAGGGCTCTACCCTATGCCCGACAAGGGGGTGATTAATAACCCAGTAGAAAAAGCTATTTATTTGATGAACAGCGTAGAGGTGCTCGAACCTTTTACCGAAGAAGAAGACCTTGAAATCGCCAAAAAAGCCAAGTGGCAACGTTACGGACCTCCCGAACGCATTGTAATTGAAGGTGAAAAAGATAACTCACTCTACCTGGTTGCCGAAGGACGACTAGAGGTGTTGGTAAGACAAAAAGATGGCAAAAACCTCAAAGTAGCTGAGTTGGGCAAAGGGTCATTTTTTGGTGAGCGCGCCTTGCTTACCGGAGAAGAAAGAAAAGCCACTGTAAGGGCTTTGACTGATGTATTATTGTGTGAAATAAGTAAAGACATTATCAAACCGTTGCTTGATGATCGTCAAAATATACTTAGTCAAATGAGTAAAATACTGGCAAAACGTGAGATAGAAAACATTAAAAAATCGCGTGAATACGCCCAAGAGGTGGAAGAAAAAGAAAAAGATACCGTCGCACGTCGCTTACTTGACCTTATGAAGAACTTTTTTAAAAATGACAATGTGGATGACGATGACGACGATGATTTAGACAAAGATGCCCATAAGAAAATGACGATCTAAATACTGACACGCCAAAAGTCTGTCAGTATTGATTGTTTGTTGCTCAAAATATAAACAAGCGCTTTAAAAAATCTTCTATGACCCGTTTTTTTGAATTTATTGTTTCCCGTCGGGCAGAGATCCTCAACTAAACCCTTGATCACATCTACCTTACGTTGGTATTGTTGGTGATAGCTACTGCATTAGGCTTGTTTTTGGGTATATTGCTTAGCCGTCATCGTCAAGCTTCAAACGGTGTATTAGGGACTTTAGGAGTTATTCAAACCATTCCAAGCCTTGCCTTGTTGGGTTTACTTATTCCTTTGGTGGGCATAGGCTCAGTACCAGCCATCATCGCCTTGTTTTTATATGCTTTGCTACCTGCGCAATACTTTTACAGGAAGAGGTAGCCCCAGAGGTCATAGAGTCTGCGCGTGGTATGGGCATGACACGTCGCCAAATTCTACACAAAGTAGAATTGCCTCTGGCAATGCCAGTTATTTTTGCGGGCATTCGCACTGCAGTAGCCATCAATGTAAGAGTGGCCACTTTGGGTGTTCTGATTGATGCTGGAGGTTTGGGCAAATTTATATTCAGAAGCATCTCGCTGGTTGACCCAATAATGATGATGGCAGGGGCGGTTCCAGCCGCATTACTCGCCCTGTTTTTTGATTTCGGTTTGGTTTTTTTACAAAAACACTTTAAAATCACTCCTTACTTTAGCTGGATAGCAGGCATGGCCTTGTTGTTTATTGCCAGTTATTCGGTAGTAATTTACGCTTCATCGGCAAAGTTGATGGGCTCCCTGAGTTTATCGAACGCGCTGACAGTTACCAAAACTTGGCTAGTGCTTATGGGTTTACCAACCTTAAGGTAGCCGACATGGAAGCTGGACTCATGTATTATTCGCTGGCAGGCCAACGACTAGACGCCATCATTGGCTACTCTACCGATGGACGCATTGATGCCTATAACCTCACCACTCTCAAAGATGATAAGCACTATTTCCCCCCTACTTTGTGGCTCCCCTGGTACGACAAAATACCCTGAGCAAGCACCCCGAACTGATGCAGGTTTTTGAGCAGCTTACCGGAAAAATATCAGAGGCAGAAATGATTCGAATGAATTATTTGGTAGATGGTAAAAAACAAAATCCACGCAAGGTGGCACAAGACTTTATGAAGCATAAGGGGTTTAAAACCCAACGTTACTACACAGGCCAAGAAGCAGACATTACCATTGGGGGCAAAAAGTTTACTGAACATTATATTTTGCCCGAAATTTTTAAAAATTTTAATAGAAAATAACAGCAACCTACGGGTAAAGCTAAAACTAGGGTTGGGAGGCACCCAAATTGCCTTTGAAGCCCTCAAATCAGGCGAGATAGATTTATACCCCGAATATACTGGAACTGCCTTGTTTGTATTGCTCAAAACTCCCCCAGCAAAGGCAAAGCCATTGGGCAACGACCGCCAAAAGGTGTATGATTATGTACGCCTCGAAATGCAAAAACGCCATCGCCTGCTTTGGCTCAACCCTTTGGGTTTTAACAACACCTACGCAGTACTAATGCGTAAGCGACAAGTCGGTTTGTTGGGTCTCAAAACCATCAGTGATTTTAGTGCTTATTTGAAAAACAATACAAAGTAGGTGACCTTCATAAAATTTATGATTAATTTTGTTGATCTAAAGACAACACCAAAATAATTACTTTGAAAAATCTTGTATACACCCTTTTATACTTTAGCCTTCTTTGCTGCTTTGCATTGCCTGCCTATACCCAAAACTCCAAAGCCCAACTTCAGGGAAAAATAACCAATACTGAAGGTACGCCTTTGTCTTATGCCAGCATTGCTATTCTCAATACCCAAACCGGTACTTACGCCGACTCTTTAGGTAATTATAGGTTTTTGGTGCCTGCCAATCAAAACTTTGTATGTATTGCTCAGTTTGTAGGCTATGTACCCAAAAAAATTCCTTTGAAGCTTGCCAAAAATCAGGTATTTACCCTCAATATTCGCCTTGAGACTGATTCTTCTAACCTTAAAGAAGTCACCGTGAAAGGAAGTAAGTTGCCGTCTGAGCGGGTCTCTATTTTTACCATTCCACCCAAAACTATCAAAACGCTGCCTACTCCCTTTGGCGAGTTTAACAAAATACTGGCTACTTTGCCGGGCGTAGTAACTAATAGCGAACTATCATCGTCTTACTCGGTGCGAGGAGGTAACTTTGACGAAAACCTGGTATATGTAAACAACATAGAGGTATACCGCCCTTTTTTGGTGCGGGCAGGACAACAAGAAGGTTTGAGTTTTATTAACCCCGATTTAGTGCAAAAAGTAGAGTTTTCGGCGGGAGGCTGGGAAGCCAAATATGGAGACAAAATGTCATCAGCTTTGGTTATTGACTACAAAAAGCCTACACAATGGGGAGGTTCGGTTAGTTGGGGGCTATTGGGGGGCACTGCTCATATAGAGGGAGTAGCTGCTCGTAAAAAACTTTCGTTTGTGGCAGGAGTACGCCATAAAGACTCTCAGTACTTGCTCAATACTTTGCCCACTTCAGGAGAATATTTACCGCGTTTTACCGATGTACAAGCTTTGTTTCGTTACCAGTTTTCTAAACACACCTCGCTAGAATGGCTTACGGCTTACGCCAAAAATAATTACCTGGTACGTCCTGCCGCCCGCCAAACTACTTTTGGTACCTTAGATACCCCTTTTCGGTTGCTGGTAGCGTTCAACGGACAAGAAACCATGCAATATGCACTGTTTCAAAGTGCCCTGAAACTTACCCATTATTTTAATAAAAGATTACGCACCGAGTGGTTGGTGTCTGGAATGAACACCCGCGAACGAGAATTTGTAGATGTAGAAGGTGGGTATCGTTTGTGCGATATTGTACCCGATCCTACCACCAATACCAACCGTTGTGTAGCCGAAAGATCAATCGGTACAATTTATGAAAATGCCCGCAACCGTTTGCAAGCAACCATTATAAGTGCGGCAAGTCGTAATAGCTGGAACATTGACGACAACCATTTTTTAGAGTTTGGTGGGCGTTACAATGCCGAAAACATCAACGATGTGCTCGAGGAATATAGTTTTATCGACTCTGCGGGATTTACCAGCCTCAATCAATCCATTAATAACAAGTTAGCACTCAGATCGCACCGTTTTTCGGGGTATATACAACATAGCTTCAACATCAAAGACTTACACACTATTAATTATGGGGTAAGGGTAGGCTATTGGAACATTAATCAAGAGTGGATAGTAAGCCCTCGTTTTCAGTACGCGTTTACTCCTGATTGGCGTCAGCCTACGGTGTTTAAGTTATCAGCGGGAGTATACCAACAACCTCCTTTTTATCGAGAGCTACGCGACCGGGAAGGCAACCTGAATCTTGACCTCAAAGCCCAACAATCGTTGCACTTGATAGGAGGAGTAGAACGGAGTTTTCAAATAGGTGAACGGAGTTTTAAATGGACGGCAGAGGTGTATTATAAGTATATTCAGAATGTAATCCCTTATGACATAGACAATGTTCGGATCAGGTATTTTGCCAAAAACAACGCTACAGCTTTTGCCACTGGCTTAGACCTACGCATTAGCGGAGATTTTGTAAAAGGAGCTGAGTCTTGGTTTAGCCTGGGGCTAATGAATGTACGCGAAGATGTAGAAGGCGATGGAGTGGGTTATATCAGGCGTCCTACTGACCAAAGGTTAACTTTTGCCGCTTATTTTGAGGATCATTTACCCAATAATCCTACCTTTAGGGCGTATGTAAACATGGTATATGGTACTGGTTTGCCTTTTGGCCCTCCAAACAATGACAAATTTCGGTCGGCGCTCAACGGGCGTGCCTACCGACGTATAGATATAGGTTTTTCTAAAGTGGTTTCATTTGATAATATACAAATAGGCAATGCCAGGGTATTAAAATCTCTCTGGATTGGTTTAGAAATTTTAAATATATTAGCCACCGAAAATACAATCTCTTATAATTGGATTACTGATACCAATAGCATGCAGTATGCTATACCTAATACTTTATCTACCAGGTTTATAAATTTTAGGTTGATTGGGAATTTTTAGAAATAAGATTTACTTTAGTTCAAACAAACAGGTTAACCATCACGTTTGGCTAAGGCATTGAACAGAATACAACTTAGGTAGCTTGAAACAATGCAGGTATTATTTAGTCATTTGTTTTGAGTTGCTCATCATCATTTTTTTAATTAAATCACTAGGGAATGAAACTATCTTTTAATAACACGGCACAGATAGAGTTTGTCAAAGAATTGCGACGCAGAGTAGACGACTACTTTGTTACGAACAATCGATCGAAGTATGCCAATGGAAAGATGATTTTTAAAACCTTATTTTTCTTGACTACCTGGATCGGTTCTTACCTTATGCTGGTTTTAGGAAACAATACTTTTGAAACCAACATATTTTTTTGGATTACACTGGGCTTTTCCATTGCTTTTATTTGTGTCAATGTAGGGCACGACGCCATCCACGGAGCCTACTCGTCTAAAAAATGGGTAAATCAATTATTATCTCATACCTTTAATTTTAATGGGGCAAGCGCCTACATGTGGACAAAGATGCACAATGCGGCTCACCATACTTACACCAATGTAGATGGGTATGACGAAGACATAGAGTCGGTGCCCATTATCAGACTATCGCCTACGCAAAAATTACGAAAAATTCACCGTTACCAATACATTTACATTATTCCGTTTTACGGGCTTGCTACCCTCTCTTGGGTGTTGATTAAAGACTATGTAAAGTTTTTTAAAAATGAAGTAGGAAACTTTAATGGGGCAAATCACCCTCGTAAAGAGTATTTTTACTTGTTTTTTTACAAGCTTATCAACTATTTTTTCTTCTTAGCGGTTCCTTTAATGGTGATGAAAGACTCGGTTGGATTAATCATTGCCGGATTTCTGATTATGCACTTTTTTGCGGGAATGACTCTGGCACTTATTTTTATGTTGGCACACGTAGTAGAACAAACCCATTTTCCAGAACCTTCGGTAGAAGGCAGCCTTGAAAACTCCTGGGCTGTACACCAATTGTACACTACGGCAAATTTCTCGAAAGGAAGTGAATTGGCTTTGTTTTTAACCGGAGGACTCAATCTTCAGGTAGAGCACCACCTTTTTCCCAACATTTGCAGCGTCCATTACAAAGAAATTTCGCCCATAGTAGAACAAACTGCGCGCGAGTTTGGATTACCATATTTGCAAAATAAAACATTCTTTAGTGCGCTTGTTTCACATGTACGTTTCCTTAAAAAAATGGGACAATCAGAAGAATACACACCTTTAGAGTATGCAATCGGCGAAACCGCCAAATAGTATTTGTTAGCAAACAAGCCATTTCAGTACATTTTTCATTAATAAACATTTGTCAGGTTTGTTTGCTAACTTCTCATTTTCGTATATTTGTAAGCCCAAGGCGTATTTATATGCTCCTACATTTGCTATATACAATGCTTAGGTTTTGGGGGTTGATTTGGAATAAACAACAACCAACTTTCGTTAAAACCTTGAGGCATTTCAACAAACACAGGCTACACAAAATCTTGCCCCTCAATGTAAACCTTCTGGTTGGTTAAAAATTTAAGTAAATACTACTTTAAATTTTTCATTTATATATTTTTTCACTACTTTATTAACCCTAAACGGGGTCAGGAATATACTTTTTAATGGAAAACGATTCTATTTCGGTGCAAAAAGATTGTTATACTGTATGGGAAAATTGTCTAAAGGTAATTCGTACTCAGATTGCTGAGCAAACATATACTACCTGGTTTGACCCCATAAAACCACTGAAACTGGTAGACAAGGTATTAACTATTCAGGTTCCCAGTCGTTTTTTTTATGAGTGGTTAGAGGAGCACTATGTACATTTGCTCCGCAAAGCAATTGATGCATCATTAGGCACAGAAGGACGACTTGAGTACACCATTATCATGGAGAAACAGGAAAAGCCTTACCTGCCCAATCATAACTCTCCACAGTTTGTCCAAAACAACGACAATCATACAAAGCCGCAAAATAGCGCGCCTGCACAACAAAAAAACTACAGTAATAATAATTACAACAACGTAAACAACTCACCGAATACACCCAAAAAAACATCTCAGTTTAATCAAACCTTTCAGATAAATCCCCGATATACTTTTGAGAGTTTTATAGAAGGCGACTGTAACCGCTTGGCACGTTCGGCAGGGTTGGCAGTAGCCCAAAAACCTGGAGTTACTTCGTTCAATCCTTTAATGCTGTATGGCGGAGTAGGTTTGGGCAAAACCCACCTTGTACAAGCCATTGGCAACTATGTACAGGAAAACGGGCAAAAAAAGATACTCTACGTGTCATCCGACCGTTTTACCAATCAATTTATAGAAGCCCTTAAAAACAACGACTTGCAAAGCTTTACCGATTATTATATGCAAGCCGATGTATTGGCTATAGATGATGTACAGTTTCTGTCGGGCAAAGAAAAAACCCAGGAAATATTCTTTAATATTTTCAATCACTTACACCAGTCAGGCAAACAAATCATTATGACAAGTGATTGCCCACCCAAAGAACTGAAAGGTTTGCAAGAACGCTTACTTTCTCGTTTTAAATGGGGGCTTACTGCCGACTTGAAGCAACCCGACCTGGAGACTCGCATTGCGATTATTCATAAAATATTGCAAAGCGAAGACAACAAAAATATTGAGATTTCGGGCAAAGTGGTGGAATACCTCGCCCATAGCATAGACAGCAACGTGCGTGAACTCGAAGGTGCCATTGTATCAATTATAGCCAAGGCATCACTCAACCAAAGTCCAATTACTATGGAGCTTGCCAAACAAACTGTGCAACAGATTGTGCAGCCAGTAGACAGCAGCGAGATAAACATAGATGAGGTACAAAAGTATGTGGGAGATTATTTTGGCGTAAGCGTAGAAATGCTCAAGTCGAAAACCCGCAAAAAAGAAATTGTGATTGCCCGGCAAATTGCCATGTATTTTGCTAAAGAATATACCGGTTTTTCGCTCAAATCTATAGGATATCATTTTGGGGGGCGCGACCATAGCACAGTGATTCATGCGATACAGACCGTGAATGATATGATGTCGGAAAAGAAAGAACTCAAAATGTATATAGACGATCTCAGAAAAAAATTTAGCAAATAGTATTGTACCCACAGCAGCCCAACAAAAAACCATTTACCTTTAGTGCCGTTTAGCACCAAAAGTAAATGGTTATGCTTCCATTTGCGGATTTTATAGACTGTTGCTGTCAAAAACCAATATAATGTAAAAATCAGTAGTTGTTTAGTTGTATATAAGAAACTACACCACCTTTTTGCGGTCAAACGCCAGTGTGCTGGACACTTGAGGCTTGATGGGGGCTATATTATTCTTATTTTCTTTCGGGTCTTTAGGTTGTATATAGGCTTTGAAAGCCCCCAAGACATTCATATCGCCATAGTCATAGTTACACTCTTGAGCAGTAGTTTTCAAAATCGCCAATATGTCGGTATATGCCGATTGAGCGCCCATGTTTCTGGTAAAATAGGCTTGTACTCTTTGGTGCAACAATGCATAAAATCCTTCTTGTGTTCTTTGTTGAATATCCATGATGATCCTTATTAATTAGCTTTAAAAAATAACTTTGATGCCGTTAAGAAATAGACCTTCTTAACTTATTTCTCCTCAATAATGTTTGAGGCACTTCTCTACTTGACTGACCACAGACCACGAAAATTTGCCCATACACTTTAGGCTATCTCTTCTTCAGGTACCATTTCGGGTACCTCTTTGGCTTGTTTTACCTCAGCTTTTGGAACATCCTGTGATGTTACTTTAATTTTACTTTTTTTGTTTTTATCATAATACCTGATCGCCAGCAAAAGGGCTACCGAGGCAAGTACAATAAGTATGGCAGGAAGGAAAGCCTGAAACATCTCTCCTTCGGTTAACTTAAATGCTAAATTGGTCATAGTATAATATTATTTAAGGTTGATTTAGAGCTTGTTTAAATTTTCGACGAGTTTTGTGCTCAGATGCGTTAAACCGAACCAAAGGTGAACACTGTTGAATGAACCGAGGCTACAGCTCGCTGTGCTCTTACCTTGCCCCATAAAAACAAGTATTAACCCCTATCAATACCCGTAAAAATTATTCAACAAACTACAGATGTCTCTACGTATATAATTCTTTCTGAATCTAATTTCATCTTTATTATGAATATGCAATCCCTTGCGTTACCCAAAGAGGCCATTGTTTTAAACCAGCATTTTCCTTTGTCGGAAATACTCAATTTGAGAATGTGTGCGTGGTATACCATCAATCCAACATTCAAAAATATTACAAACCCTAAAGATTGGGGCGATAAGTTTGACAATCACTCTATACACATTGGAGTAATGAGCGCAGACAAAGGGGTAAGCAAACTTATTGCTGCTACTAGGGTTACTATCCTCCATCAAGTAGAAGATTTGACATACTACAAAGACTGTCGCCAATATTTATCATTGTTACCCTCAGTACCTTTTGCTTATATAAGCAGAATGGTAGTACACCCTCAGCACCGTGGTCAAGGTTTGTCGCACCTGCTAGACATTGCAGAAGTGAATGAAGCTAAAGCACAAGGTTGTAAGTTTGTAATAGGGTTTGCCTTTGCAAGAAGAGTAATATCGTTAAAAAACATAGGGTTTAAAAGTATTGGAAAATGCCCCAGAGTTTGTACGAGTACCAGCAACCTGCGGGATCGTGCTTTGCTTCAGTGCTCTCCTTCTACTGAAATAATGGTCCTTGAACTTTAATAATAATAGTCTAGTGTAAATCAAAATATACTTGTGACTTATCATTTGAAGCCATTTAGAAAGTCGTTAATACTTGTTTTTACGCGAATTGAAGCCAAACGATACACCCAGTCGTATACCCTCTCTGTGGGGCACTACATAGGCATTTATCGGAATGTTGAGCTTACCCGAACGCAAAGTTTTGCCAAAAGCAAATACAAATCCAGTGTTGATTTGATACTCTCCGCGACTGTCTAAACGGGTGACAATGTTTTGGTTAATTTGAGTTCGATCGTCGGTGTCGTTGAGCTTTACCCAAGCACCGTTTTGGTAATACCCTTCTGCCTGTTGCGTAAGACTAATCGTAGGACCAAAAGCAAACTCCCACCCGCTTTTGTTGCTCCGTAGCCCATTTAATATAGTCAAGCTTGGAATAAACAAGCCTTGGTCAATGCCCGTGACCATTGGAATAAATTCTACCAGTGCCTGAAAGTTACCTTCGTTGAGGTACTTGGTTTCGAACTGGTAACCAAACTGAAACATGAGTGGGATGGCGTCATAGCCTCCTTCGTATTCCGGTTGTGCCAATTGATTGGCAAGGTCTCCAGTAAACATAGTAAAACCCATGCGTGGTCCTCCCAGTTTTAACATATCAGCAGCAGGTGTATTGATGGCGTTTTCCATTTTATTGCGCTCACTCAATGACGCTACCACTTCTTTGTTGTTGGGCAACCCAAAAATTTTACGTATCGAGAGGGTCACCATTGTCTTAAGGTGCTCAGGCAAGTGTAGAAACTCTTTGATTTCTACTTTTTCTACAGATTTACTCTTTACGTCTATTAACCGTAAAGTAATGGTAATGGTTTTCTGAAAGCGCTCGATGCTTCCGGTCAGCATTTTATCAGAGCCGATTACTTTTGCCACATCCAGCAAACAAATTTTACCGTAGCAGTTGTCTATTTTCAACCCGTGTTTGTTGATGAGGTACATTACATCGTATTTGTCGAGCACCTCATATTTAGCTATTTTGGCTAATTCGCGCCTCACCATGTTGCCGGCTTGTTTGGGCGACAAGTGTAAGCCTTCGACAGCAATGTTCAAAACAGTGAGCTTTGGTTGCGGAGTTTGTGCTTTTGCCGCAGTACTTATCATACAAATGGTTGCCAATGCCCATACAAACATTCGTATTATTGTTCCCTTTTTCATAATGCTCGTTTAATACAGATTAATTGTTAAATTTTAACAATACAAAGATACACTATGATACGAAGGGACTGAAACGGCTATTTACCATACAATATTACGAACAAAATGCAATTTACCAAATAATAACCAAGCACCCTACAGGTTGATAAAGAAT
The DNA here is from genome assembly GCF_000169175.1 of Microscilla marina ATCC 23134. Taxonomy (NCBI): domain Bacteria; kingdom Pseudomonadati; phylum Bacteroidota; class Cytophagia; order Cytophagales; family Microscillaceae; genus Microscilla; species Microscilla marina. Next base: position 70,290 of record NZ_AAWS01000029.1, on the reverse strand, counting down.
TTGCACTTTTTGCAAAGTTTATTCGTGTATTATTATAAATTGCAATATATACTACGTCTATTTTTGGTTATTTCCTTTTTTTGGAGCTACACAGGAACATCTATTTTTACTAAAACAATATGTCATCAAAAAGTAATCATGTGATTCAACAACGTTTTTTACAGAAGTTGAAAGCAATCATTCCATCAAACTATTCGCTGGTAGATGAGTTGGCAGATTTGCTCCAGATAAGTACAGACAGCGCTTACCGCAGAATACGGGGAGAAACTGCCGTGAGCATGGACGAAGTAGTAAGGCTTTGTCAACATTATAAAATACCCCTGGGTTTGTTGGGCGCTGACCAAACCGATGGTGTTACTTTTAACTATAAACTGGTAAGCGACCACACCGAAAGTTTTAAGGAGTATTTGACTAAGTTGCTTGCCGATTTACAGAAAATCAGAAGTGCCCACCCTAATCAAGTAATTTACGCGGCGGCGGATGTTCCGCTCTTTCATCACTTTAACTATCCCGAACAAGCTGCTTTTAAGTTTTTTTACTGGCTCAACTCTGTGTCTAACTTACCTACGCTTGAGGGCAAGTCCTTTACTCCTTCTGTTATTCCTGCAGAGTTGATAGCGCTGGGCAAGCAGGTGTATGATGTATATTGTGACATTCCATCTATAGAGATATGGACCGAAGAGTCTGCCAATAGTACCATCAAGCAGATAGACTATTACTGGGAAGCAGGTTTGTTTGAGCAACAAGACGATGCCGTATTGGTGGTAGAGCAACTCGCCGAAATGCTCAACAGTATTCAGAAAATGGCAAAACAACGTAACAAAAATTTGGCAAACCCTGCAAACAACAGGAGAGACGAAAAAGAAAATTTTTTGCTGTATCACAGCGAAATTCAAATAGGCAATAACAATATATTGGTACAGGTGGGTAGCACCAAAGTAAATTATTTGCGCCACCAAACATTTAATTATATGTATACTACCAACACCCGGTTTTGCAACGAAACCGAAGCTTGGATGGCCAATCTCATTAGTAAATCTATTTTGATAAGTGGGGTCTCAGAAAAACAACGTTATCAGTTTTTTAAGGGCATACAAAAAAATGTGGCACAACTGCTGGCAAAGGTAAAAGAAGGGTAGTTTATAATCTGTGATACTTTTAGGAAGCTTTTATGCCTGATCTGTAAAAATGTGCTGTATATCGCTTTTGTTGATGGGTTTGGTTACAAATTCGTCCATGCCAGCCTCTATGCAAAGGGCTTTTTCTTCTTTGAGCGCACCCGCAGTCACCGCTACAATTTTTGATCTTTGCTGCCCAAGTGTTTGCTCTATTTTCCTTATTTGCCGGGTAGTTTCATAACCGTTCATGCCGGGCATTTGCACATCCATCAGTATTGTTTCAGGCAATGCGGTCTGGTATATAGCCAATGCTTCTTCGCCGCTATGCGCCATCAGTATTTTAGCCGAAGGAAGTAGCTTGGCTATTATTTCATTCATTAAAAGCATATTTACTTCATTATCTTCTACAATCAACACCTTTTGCAATACACTGCCTGCCTGGTCTTTCTTTGGTTCGTTTGTCGATGCTGTTTCAGCGAGGCCTTCGGTTATTTTTGACAAAACCTTATATAACTGAGATGGTTGGGGTGTTGTTCCTATCCACTGTTGGTAAAGCGCCAAGCCTTCTGCTTGACTACTACCTGAGTTAGAGCTATTTAGTAATACCAAGGGCAAATTGCTCAACCCCAGGGTTTGCCTTATTTCTTGGGCAGTTTGCATACCATCCATAAAAGGCATCTCCTCGGCTATGAACACTGCCTGAAAATACGGGTTTGCCTGCAACAACTCGATGCCACTAATACCATGCATTGCTTGAGTCACCTGTATGCCTTTTTCTTTAAGTATTGCCTCAATCCGTGCACTTTGTACCGGGTGGTGGTGTATCACCAATACTTGTTTAATGGCATCGAGCCTGCTCCAGTCGTTATGCTCTTCAAACACACAATTGACCCAGATATCAAAATAAAAAGTACTACCTTTGCCATGGGTACTTTCCAGGCATAAACGACTGTCCATTAAAGCCAGTAGCCGATTAGATATACTCAAGCCTAGACCAGTACCACCAAATCGTTTGGTTGTAGAGGTATCTTCTTGCAAAAAGGCTTCAAAAATCTTTTGCTGGTTTTCAGGCAGGATGCCTACTCCGGTATCTTTGACCAAAAACCGCAGTAAAGCCTTCTGATTACTCTCTTTTTGCAGCATAGTTACTTTAAACTCAATGGTTCCTTTTGAAGTAAACTTTACTGCATTAGACAGTAAGTTGGTCAAGACTTGCTTAAGGCGCATTTCGTCAAACCAGGCATATTGAGGCAAGTCACCTGCCAGGCTCAAAATCATTTCTAACCCTTTTTGTTTGGTTTGATAAATCATCAAATCCCTCAAGCCATCACACATCTGGGCCAGGTCTACCTTTACAGGCAATAACTCCATTTTTCCGGCTTCAATTTTAGAAAAGTCTAAGATATCGTTGATAATTTCCAACAAGGTATTGCCCGATTGCGACACAATGTCAAGGTATTGTTTCTGTGTGGCATCAAGGTTGGTTTGTAGCAATAAGTCTACAAAACCCACTACACCATTCAAAGGGGTTCTGATCTCGTGACTCATGTTGGCCAAAAACTCTGATTTGGCAACACTTGCCTGCTGTGCCTCCAGGGTGGTTTTTTGCAACGCCTTCATGAGCGCCAATCTTTCTTGCTCTTTACGATAAGCAGACAACAGCCTTGAAGTAGTAGAAAGCAAGGGGTCAAGTTTTTGGAGTGTTTGCTGGCTGTAGCCACTCTCACAGTTTGTCACTACCACCAAACCTATCAGTTGATCATGCATAAATAAGGGAATGCCCAAAAAAGAATGAATCAAGGTACAATCTTCGGTTTGCACTAGTTGGGTGGTGGCTGCTGTCAGGTCATTGATAATCAGTGGAGTGCCATCAGACAATACCTGATTTAGTAATAGATCAGCACACTTCAAGGCATCAATTTGAGCTTTTGCCTGATCAGACAGCCCAATGCTGGTAGCAGCAAAGGCAGTAAAATGGGGTTTTTGTGCCTCTTTTTGCTTTACCTCTCCTACCAATCCTTGTTTACTACCTGTAATGTCCAGCAATTGATGTAACAAAAAATCGAATACTGTTTCAGGGTTTTCGCTCGCTATAAATTCTTTTTGAATATAATTGATAGAATCCAGTAAGAGGTTGTTTTCTTTCAGTCGCTCGTTGGCATTTTTTATACTGGTAATGTCGTGAATGGTTCCTGTAATATTTTTCAGGTCAGCGTTTTCGTTTCGTTGCAATATCGCTGACAGGCACACCCAACGTTCTTCATTTTGTGGGGTCACAATTCTAAAATCAACATTAGATACTTTGTGTCGTTTTTTTAGCTGTTTAAACGCGGCTTTAAGTAATGTTATGTCTTGAGGACGGATATAATACAACCATTCTTTGATGCTTCCCCCAAAGGACTTTTCAATATCTCCGTACAATAAGTACATTTGCTCATCCCAGGTCATACGTTGGGTGTTGTAGTTATACTCCCAAATCCCAATGCTTGCCGATTTGGTCGCCAGACTCAGCCTTTGGTGCATGGATTCTATATCTTGTGTACGTTGCTGCACCATACTTTCCAAATCGTCTTTTTGGCGTGTCATTAACCGAAGATTTTGGGCTTGTATTTTTTCTTTTTCTTTTTTTAAACTATTGAGCCTGTCGCCCAACGCCAACGAAAACAACAATGCCTCGGCACCAAAGCCAAAATACAATACTTGAGTGGTAAATACATTGAGTGGTAATATGCCATTTCTTGCCATCATGTAAACAAATGAACTGATGACTACAGAGCTCCAACCCAAGGTATAAAAACGAGCAGTATGTACTCCTTTGTACAAAAGGTAGAACCCACAAACCAACAAGCTGAAGGTATACACCAGAGTAATTAATTGCAAAGGCGAAATAAGGTATACCAAGCTTATGCCCGATAAATTAAGCAATGGAAAAACCCCTCCAAGGACTGAGGTAAGCAACCAGAGCCAACGTCTTACATTTACTGCATTCGTTGCCAAGTCCAAATAACGGTCTACAAATAAGGTAACCAACCAAAACAAGAGGGATTGCCAAACGGTGAAGTATGACCAAAACCACTGGCCAAAAAACAAGGTTTGCCCATTGTTGAAGGGAGTGCTAAAAAATACAATGACAAGGTAGCCCACATATATGAGGTAGATTTTGTCTTTGGTAGCAAAAAACAAAAACAGGTTATACACTCCCATAGCCACAATAAGCCCTATGAAGCCTGCCAAAATAGCATTGTATATGCCAAACTGCCTTGTAATGGCTGTAGTAGTGCCTATTTGAAACAAATGGGTGATGGCAAACTCTCCGGCTATGCGTACATAATACACGTTGGGGTCTGAACTGGCACTTTTTAGAGGAACGGTATAGTATTTCCCCAAAAGGGCTCCGGTTGGCTGAGGGCGCATTACTCCTAACAATACAGGATCAGCATACGCCCCTGATGGATTGGGGGCAAAAAAATCAAGGTACCAGCTACGAGTGTCTCCTAATGCAAACCATATATCACGATTTGTTTCGTTTTTGACTTTAAACCTAAGCCAATATGCAGTGTGAGAAGGTGCCTGGCTAAAAACCAGTCGTTTGTGGGGTTTAAAGCGTTTTTGCACCTCAGCAGTGAGTACATCTTGTAAGGTAAGCTTGCCACTTTTATCTGCCAATACCTCAATTTTGTTCCCTACGTGTAATAACTTTTGGGCATCTTTTACTACGATGGTTTGCTGCGCACATACGGGCTGCACAAAACCCAGCAAATGCATCAAAAAAATGATTCTTTGTATACCTTTTATCATATTATATTGGGGTGCTCTATAGCCGCAAAGTACCCACTTTGTTTATTAATTTTATCTGTATTCGTCATCACAGTTCAACTAAAGTAAATATGGCTTGCAACGGCTCACAAACAATACAATAACTTATGCTAATATAACAAATCATGCAGGCTATTCTTAATAATATTTGTCAACAGTGGTTGTTTGTCAAATGATGGTAAAATATGGCTTGTTGCATCATTTTTTTTATGCAATTAATCTCCTTAATTTTGGCACATCATTACTCAAAACATTAGGTATGAAAAAATTAGTGACAGGCATTTATTTAGGCTTTTTGATGAGCGTCATAGCAGGCTGTAGCGGTGATATCGACGAACAACAGCGAAAGTATCACCCGGCGGCAGGCAACGCTCTGGTAAGCCAGCAAAAAAGAGTAAGCGACTACAAAAAGCAAGCAATTGACATTATGGGCATGTGGTACCTAAACGAGTGGGACTTGTACCACACCATCAGGTTTATAGACAAACAAAGGGTAGAGTTTTATACGCATATCGACACTATTTTGACGTATGACTATGAGATTCGCCCCGACTCGTTACTGATTTATAATGAGGGGGGCGACCGCTTGTATATCAACCTGATAGAAAAGCTTTCGCGAGATACCCTGGTGTTTAGAAACTTGTTGGAGAAGGCAGGACCTCAGCATTATTCGCGCAAGCGCACCAAAAATCTTGGCAAGTAAATAGTAACTATGACGCTTTCTCCTTTTTTTCGGTGAGGGTAACCCCCTCGTACAACTCGCTTAACTTGAACTGTAGATTCAACGCAGACAAATGGATGGTTTCTTCCAAATCGGCAAAAGCCTGATAAATCCATAGTTGCGCATCGTGGGTTTGGCGCGAAAACAGCTCGGCACTGTGGGCATATTGGTCTACCAACAGGTAATGCATTAAAGAAGGAATTTGTCTGTATTTCCATAGTTTGGTCTCCCGGTCATACGCTCTGGTCGACTGAGACAATACTTCGGCAATAAATACCGGATAACGCTGAATAAGGGTATCTTCCTGGTCGCGTTTGTCGCAGGTAACCATTACATCAGGATAAGTATAAAACACTCCTTTGTTTACCTCCAGTTTTACGTTTTCCATGAAGGTTTTGCAGTCGCTCTTTCGCTTTAATACAGCCGTAGTATTAAAAGTAATCTCATTATGTGCCACAGTAGTACCTGCCATCGCAAATATTTCTCCTTTGTAATATTCGTGGCGAGTGTTGGTGCTGGTTTCTATGGCAGTGTATTCGTCCAGTGTATAGTCTGTTCGTTCAATCTTAGGTTCTCCCATAATGTGTCTGTTTTTAAGTTCAATTTACAAAAAATATTGGATATGTACCTGATGGTTATTTAATAAATGGATTGAATATTAAGGTATGCTACCTGCGCTTTAAAACCGCACATTTTTTACTGTTTTTGTAGGTATAACTATCATAATATGAGCCAGTGGCTCTTGCTTATAGCACCAATATACATTGGTATCTAAGGACTTATAGCTCATTACTTGCGGCTACTTATACCAAGTCTGATTGAAAACCCATACAAACTCACTTGTAGTGGTCTTTTTTGGCAAGACCAAGTTCTTCGCTATCGTTACCCGCTCTCTTGGTCAGCTGCGCTTAAGACCAAGAGGAGGAAACAAGCTTGGTGATGGCTTTTAGATGTAGACATACAATATGTACGGGTAATGGCAACGATTTGGTATTACACCGCAAAAAATACACTCTAAAGCAAAAAAACGGCAAGCAGTATTCATACCACTTGCCGTTTTTTTTATTTGTATTAGCCTCTCTTAACCAAACGGGTTTAAGTTGGCAAAACCACGCTTACCACCTTTGGTCATTTTATTCATTTTCTTCATCATCTTACGCATGTCTTCAAACTGCTTGATGAGGTTGTTTACTTGTTGGATAGAAGTACCACTACCGTTGGCAATGCGTTTGCGTCGGCTACCTTCTTTCAACACAGCAGGATTTTGACGCTCGTGTGGGGTCATCGAACGGATGATTGCCTCGATGGGTTTAAAAGAGTTTTCGTCAATGTCTACGTCGCGCAAAACTTTGTTCATACCAGGCAACATACCTATCAGGTCTTTGAGGTTACCCATGTTTTTGATTTGCTGTAGTTGAGAAAGGAAATCGTCGTAATCGAACTGGTTTTTACGCATTTTGCGATTCAAACGCTCCATTTCCTCTTTTTCGAACATATCTTCGGTACGGCGTACCAAATCTACGATGTCTCCCATATCCAGGATACGCCCTGCCATACCTTCGGGGCGGAACACATTGATAGCGTCCATTTTTTCACCCGTTCCAGTAAACTTGATAGGTTTGTTTACAACCGCACGAATAGACAATGCTGCTCCACCACGGGTGTCACCGTCTAACTTAGTCAGTACTACCCCATCAAAGTTAATGCGCTCGTTAAAAGTTTTGGCAGTATTTACAGCATCTTGTCCTGTCATAGAGTCCACCACAAACAAAGTTTCTGAAGGTTTGATGGCGTTTTTTACGTCCTCAATCTCCTTCATCATTTCTTCGTCTACTGCCAAACGTCCTGCCGTATCCACAATTACTACCTTGTGGTTATTTTCTTTAGCATACTTGATGGCGTTTTGGGAGATGCTTACCGGATTTTTGTTTTCGGGTTCAGCGTATACCTCTACTCCTATTTGCTCACCTACTACCTGTAGCTGATTAATTGCCGCCGGGCGGTACACGTCACAGGCTACGAGTAATACTTTTTTGTTTCTCTTTTTATTAATAAAATTTGCCAGTTTTCCCGAAAAGGTAGTTTTACCCGAACCTTGTAAGCCAGACATCAACACAACTGCCGGATCGCCTTCGATATTGATCTCTTCTTCTTCACCTCCCATTAGTGCGGTCAGCTTTTCGTGAACAATTTTCACCAAAAGTTGTCCAGGTTCTACGTTGATCAATACTTTGCGCCCTAAGGCTTCTTCTTTAATCTCGTCCGTTACTTGCTTGGCAACTTTATAGTTAACATCGGCGTCCACCAATGCTCGACGGATTTCTTTTACTGTAGTGGCTACGTTAATTTCGGTAATGCGCCCTTTTCCTTTCAGGTTTTTTACAGCTTTATCTATGCGCTGACTTAATGTACTAAACATGGCAATTTATATTTTTATTAAGGGTATTACATATAAAAGCAACAAAACACTGCTGTGGCAGCTATTTCTCTGCTCTAAAGAATACTATCTTTGATTTTGCTATTCTAAAATGATCAAACCAAATCTTATATGGTATAAGATTCTATAACATACAAAGATATACAAGATTACTGAAAATCATACTATGAGGCGGTTGGCTTTTAGTCATTGATAGTGGGCGATTGTTTTTTTTACTGGTGACTGAGCTGATTTAACCCGCCAAACGCTTATCAACACCAAAAAAAAGGTCGGGCTATTACAAGCCCAACCCTTGAAAAAATTTATCTTGTAAGGAACTACTTACTGTTTCCGAACAGACCTAGGAATTACAAGCTAACTTTGCTCGTTCCCTGCGGGATAAACTTTGAAGGTCGCCAAAGAACAAAATTCCTGCTTTACTTACTGTTTCTCAAACCTTCGCTCTATACTTTTACGCTGGTCTACAATACGTAAAATATACAAGCCATCCGCCAAATCGCTTACGTTGAGTGACATTTGACTTTTGCCTTGTTGCCATTGCCCTTTTTTCAACACTTTACCATTCATTGATAAAATTTGCCATGTGGCACCTGCCGAAAGTACCCGGCTAGTTTCCAGTTTTACATGCAACAGTTTGGTAGTAGGGTTTGGAAACACCACTGCCTGACCAGCCAACAGGTGATTGTCTGCGTTGGTCACCTGATGTTCGCTTTGTCCTTCGGCTTCTCGTCGATTACTGGTGACATTACCAGTACCTGCCTGATGAATTTCCTTGGTAAGATAATCTTCTACAAAGACTACTATTTTAAATCCTGCTGGGTCTAAATCACCTTTGTTCCAGGTAAAGTTCAAGGTTTGGGATTCGCCAGGCACCCAAGGAGTCCCCCGGTAAGCACCAGCAGCATCGGGCAACATTTTACGGGTAACATTATAATACCATTCACCATTGGTGCTTACTGCTGAGTCTACCACCACTACATGCAATACTACCGGGCGACTAAACACTTGATTAGCTGCCACAGTAGCCGACACAGTCAGGGTTTGTCCATTTACATTGGCTTGCTCTATGCTAATATCAAATGGCGAAATAATCAGAGTCCGGTCAGCAAAATGATCTTGAGTCCACTGCCCTATTACTTCATCTTTAAAATAGCCATCTACTACTGCCCTTGGCACTTCTCTTATACCTTGGTGAAAAGCCCTGCCACTTGGGTCTTTTTCGTTTTGTATATTAAACACATCAACCGCCGGGAACCCGGTGTGATGGTGAATTTTCACGATCTCGTTGGTATTGCCCGTTTGCGGGAAGTTTTTTGCCTCCAAATCCTGAGCTGCTGCATTTGCTACTCCCTGATTGATAAAATACTCTAAGAGTACAATGCGGTTTCGATTACCAATTTTCACATCATCAAAGGCAAAACCATCAAAAGTTTCCGTAGCCGGATTATCGCCGTTGCTACCAAAAGACATGCGAAAACGCACTATCCGACTGGTCAGCCCTAACTCTTGCATTTTGATCAATACTTCGGTAAGGCTATACCTTGCCGTTAGCCACTCGCCATTGGTGAGTTGGCTTTTGCCCGACCATCCCTGATTGTCGGGGTTGGTACTTACTTTCGCCCCGTCGCTGGCACTGCCCGGAGAACCCAGTATAGGCTTGGTATCGTACCAATCGATGCCCAAACCTTGCGAACCCAAACGCAACCAAGTTTTACCATCATCTATGGTATATAAAAGCACCACTCCATCGGCGCCTTGCTCAGTATCAGACCAGTAGCGAAATGAGATCATAGGTTTGTTTAGCCCTGCAATATCAAAGCAAGGACTTTCGACATACGACTGCTCATTGCTGCTATAGTTGGCGTTTGTGTCTACCCGGTAAAGGTTGTTTCGGTTATCAGTTATCCAGGCCTGACCATTTGGATTACTGATCAGAAATCCATCGGGTTGTTTGAGTTGCCAACTGGTACTATCTACCGGAATAAGGTTTACTCCTACTACCCCGTGGCTTATCCAACCTCCGGTTCCGCTTTCAAAAGTTTCGTGATAGAAAGCCTGTTGAGTAACCGAAATCATTGGAAAAATATCTATCCTTCTGCGCAGGGTGTAAGACGCCACCCCATCTTGAGTAACTATATTGAGTGTCACCCAATAAGTACCTGGGGTCTGGTATTGATGACTTACCACGTTTCCGGTAACAGTCGGGCTTCCATCGCCAAAACTCCACGATACTGTACCAGTGGCATCGCTCAACAACGAGGTGTTGACAAAGTTGGTGGCACTACCTGCACACTGCCCCGAATAATCAAACTCCATTCTAAAAGTTTTGGTCACGGTAGTATCACAAGTACCAGTGCTTGCTGTTACTGAGTAATTAATAATTTTGGGCAATACTGTCCCCAAAAGTTTGTCAGGGTTTTGATCAGTGCTGGCGGTGCCATCTTTAAAATCCCACGCCCAAAAACCACTCGATCCTGTATTGAGTGCCGTTGCCGTAAACCTTACCGTATCTGACCCGTAGTTTTGACTGGCTGTAATCTGCATATTTTTTGGGGTAGGAGTTACTGTAATTCCCCCTACTGTAATGCTATCGGCACAACCTTCAGGGTTGGTGGTATACTTGAGCATAATCTCGTATTCGCCAGGGGGCACTTGGTTGGGGGTAAACGAATTGCCTCCGGTAAAACGTTGAAAGGTGGTATCTGTACCTGACACTGCACGGTATTTAAACTCTACAGAAGAAGGAATCTCTACCCCACGGTCTAAGGGTGTCAAGGGTACTTGTGCCACATCGCCACAATAGGCTTTGCTTAGACTAAGCCCAGTAAATGACAGCTCTGGCAAACGGTTGACCACGATGGTTACAGGGTTTTGGGAAGTATTCACACAACCATCCCCATCGGTATAGGCAAAAATAACCTCATATTCCCCAGCCAGTTTGTTCCAGTCTTGTACTGAGGCATTGGCCGGAACCGCAGTCTCAGAGGGTATTGGGTGGCTTGGGTTAAAAACATTAGTCAGGGTATCGCCTGCTACCAGGTACTCATAGTTGGTTCGCGGAAGCGATACTCTTCTTATCATATAATAGGTATCTACTGAGTCTAGTGGCAACAAACTATCAGGTGGCAATGCCACTGAATTTATTTCGGGATACAACCTTACTGTAGTAGTATTGCGCACACAATAGCCATTGGTAGCCACTCCTAAAACTTTCAAGTCGGGCAACCCTACCAGCTCAAATGCCTGGGGTGCAGAGGTAGCCACGCAACCATTGCCAGTAGTGAAACGATAAGTAATGTTGTATACACCTTCACCTTGCAAGGCACTTGCGTCAAAAGTATGCTGCCCTTTGCCAAGGTTGAGACTATCAGAGGCGCCAATCTTTTTGATTGTAAACTGACCATTAGACGCAGGACTTGGCGGCAGGGTGTCTACGGTAGGAGTCAAAGCAATTGCTTTGGCGCTTACACAGTACTTTTTGACTGTAGGTGGGTCTATTCCTGTAAAGTTTACCGTAGGAGTAGCAATGATTTCGAAGGCTGTTTTTACGCTGTCCAGACAACTGTTGGTATCTTGGTACTCAAACTTTACATCGTATTTATCTATAGCCAAGGCTGTGGGGTCAATTACGTATTGATTGGTAGACGGAAACTGTTGTTTTGAGCCATCACTTTGCTTGGTAATGGTAAAAGTTCCGGTTTGTCCAGCAGGTAAGTCAGAAGCACTCAATGCGCCCTTTAAAGTAATAGAGTTGCCCTGCTTACAAAGAATGCTGGAGGTCAAACCACTGATTTTCAACGAAGGTAAAGGATTGATGGTTACCAATTGGCTTGCCTGCCCGGTACAGCTACCTACCGACTCAATCACAGTTACATTGCCTGAGCTTCCGGTGCCCCAGTTTACCTCAATCTGAGTGGTTCCGCTCATAGTGTAAGAACCATCTGTTTGCAGTACCGCTCCAGGGGTTGTAATTTCTCCCCCAGCTACTATCCATTGCACCGTGCCTCCTTGCGATAATATAGTTTCGTATACTTCGCTGGTTGCCCCCGCACACACACTGTTTGCTCCAACAGAAATCACCGGGGTGAGCGGAGCACTTACTGTCACTGAGCGGGCAGCGGAGGTTTTACAACCAAAACCATTGAAAGCTTCTACTACCACATTGCCACTCACTCCCAACCATTGTACCGTAATACTATCCGTATTCTGCCCATTTTGTATAGAACCATTGGTTACAGACCATTGAAAGGAGGTAGCACCTGCCGATGTCACTTTGTAGCCTTTCAGACTATTTGCACATACGTTGTCTTCACCGACTACCACTGGGGTGGCTGGCAATGCCCGTACCGTTACCGGTATAGACACCTCATTTTTACAACCAGTTGCTTTCACGGTTTCGGTTACAGTAAGTTGATGGCTACCATCGCCTTGCCAACGAATACTAATCACTGAGTCGGCTTTTTGTGGAATAATGGTGCCTACTCCACTAGAGTTAATGCTCCACTGATAAGAGTGGGCAGGATTGGGATTGGTAATGGCATAATAATACTCTGTAGCATTGTCGGCACAAATGGTTCCGTTGGTATCTTTAATTACCGGGTTGGGCAACGGACTTACATCTACTGTGGCTAGGGTATCTATTCTGGTGGTATTACAAACAAGGGAGCCACTTGAATTGTCTACCTCATGAATAAAAGCCCGAATGTATACCTTTTCGGTACTGGTAAGCGAGGGAGTAAACCTATAATTTAGCGTGGCATCTGACTGCCCAATTAACCCTGTATTACAAATCACAAAAGGTCTTGAAGAAGATACAGGACCACCTGAAGAGCTTAGCCCATTGACCTGCTCCAGGGCTTGAATGTATACGATTTTATTGCTTGTTTTAGAAATGATTTTTTGTACCTCAAATGCATCAGGTACGTTGTCATCTTTACAGTAACCTGAGGCAAGCCCCGACACTGAGGTAGGGTTGGTCACATTGATTGTCACTGAGTCGGCACCTGCACAACCACTGCCGTCGGTATAGGTATACCTTAGTTGATGTACGCCTACCCCCACCAAACCAGGGTTAAACTGAGTGCCAACTACACCGTTGCCCGAAAACACTCCTCCTGTAGGAGCCCCGGTTAAATCAATGGCTACACCATTGGAAGGATGAGCCGCACCATCTGCCAGGGCTCCACCACCACCACTAATCGCCATTGTCAGGTTAACCACTGGCAAAGGGTTGATAGTAATGGTATATAACGCAGAAAAAGCTCCCTCTCCACAGTCTGTATTTACCCCTCTTACCTTAATGTCTACACTGGTAACCGAAGTAATTGCACTGCTGGCAGTCAAGGTTATCAAACTATTGGTAGTTACTACAGTATCTTGGTGGGCTGCGCCTGCTTCTGCCAATTCAGTTGGCAACACCCACTCATAATTAGTAGCTCCTTCTACCGAAGAAACAAAAAAAGTAGCGGACTGCCCGGCACACAAAGTGTTAGAGGTAAGCGCCTCTATAGTACCCGCAGTAGGTACCGATTTGATGGTGACATTTTGCTCTAGCCATGCTCCAGCACACCCTTCACTGCTTACCCCTCTTACCCTTACTACACCGTTGACCGCGTCGGAGGTAGCAGTTAAAGCAATGGTAGAATCGGTAGAAGACCCAGCTACATTTACTCCAGCTGGCAATTGCCACTCATAAGTAGCCGCACTGGGAATAGAGTCAATAGTAAAAGTGACGGGAGTACCTACACATAGCGTACTTACTGAAGCTACAAATGCAGGGGCTTGCGCCGGAACAGTCGCGGTATTGACAGTAGCAAACACCGTAGAAGTAGTGACCCCTTCTATATATGCAGTGCCAGAATTAGGCGTCAGGTTTACCGATGTTGCTGCCGAGGCATTGGCTGATACCTCAAGACCACTAATGGTCATAATGTTGTTTTGGGATTCGGTATCAGTTGCAAAGTCATAGTTGATTCTCAAGTTACCTGCACCGCCAAAAGAAGTTGAAAAGCTGCTGGTTCCTGAGGTATTGGTCACCGTTACTGTGGGGCTCCCTCCCAAGGTAAAGTCTGTATTGCTTAACGATAAGATCAATGTATTACTTCCTCCCGAATTGTGCCTAAAATCAGACAGAAATCTTTCTGTTACTACTATATCAGGCAATGTCTTGGCAGATCCTCCCCGGCATATAGTCACCAACGAAGGTGTCACGTCTACCCCGGTGGGGTTAATGGTAACATGAAATGGAGCAGAGTACGCCCCGTCTACGCAACCCGTTTTTTTGCCTTTCACACTAATGCTTACCGCTGTTGCAGCACTTACGGTTTGGGTAGTAAGGGTAATTGCATTGGTAGTGGTATTGACTACCCCAGCCGTACCTCCATTGAGCTCCGCTGGCAAGTCCCAATCATAGCTGTTTACTCCAGCGATTGCATCTACTGAAAAAGTAATCGATTCGCCCGAATAAACCACGCTGGGACCTACAATATTGGTTGCCTGTACTGGTGGGTCAATGGCGGTAACAGTCGCAAAAACAGTGGTTCCATCTACATTTGCCAACCCACCAGTACCACCAGTAGCTTTTAATTCAGCCACCCCGGTGGCACTGCTGTTGGCAGTTATTTGCAAACCACTTATCACCATCTCGTCAGTAGTGGCATCATACCCCGAAGTAAAATCATAGCTAATCTCTATAGAGTGGGCATTTACCGTAGTTGGTACCCCAGGCGAAACTCCATTGACCATCACAGTAATGGGTCCTGAGAAAGTATAATCTGTGCTACCCAGCGATAAAACGAGGTTACCGCTGGTACTAAAGTCTGTTTTAGCTTGTTCGTTTATCTTAATATCGGGCAATATTTGGGTACTGCCCCCCTTGCAAAGCTCCAGGCTGCCTGGTGTAACCAATACACCTACCGGATTCACTGTAATAGGGTAAGAGACATACGCACCATCGCAACCACTGGTAGTATTTTTACCCCTTACCCTTAAGTTTACAGTTGACGTGCTCGTAACCGCGTGCACAGTCAATGCTATAAAGTTGTTGGTACCAGTGTTGGTAACGGTGGCAGTACCTCCGTTAAGCTCTGCCGGAATGTCCCATTCGTACTCATCGGCATTGGCAATGGTAGGTACGTAGTAATTGACTGTCTCTCCGGCAAATACATTGTTGGCACCCAGAATAAATGAGGGGGTACCAGGGTGTACTTTTAAATTAATATTTGCCAGAGTTGTAGCCAGTGGAAACCCTACTATATCGCCAATGCCGGCGGTTACGCTTAGGGTAGTAGACGAGGCAGTAGACGCAGTAGGGAGGGCTTCTACCTGTAACCCGGTAATGATGATACTATCCAGAGTTGCTCTATTGACAAAGTTGTAGTCAAACTTAAGCTTGTTGTTTTCAATGCGTGCATTAATTGTGGCATCACTTACTCCAGGGCTAATGTATACTGTAGGGGTACCCGACAAGGCAAAGTTGGTTTCATCGCCTAATGAAATCTCCATAGTTTCACCAAAAGTCCAATTCCAAAAGTCATCGATGTTATTCTCATAAATGATGATACTGTCAAGGGTTACAGCCCCCGTGCCTGCACACAATTCTACGGCAGGGGTTTGTACTCCAATGGCAAACAAGGCGCTTTTTTTAGCCCGTGTCTTTTCAGGGGTTTTTACCCTCCCATTCACGGTAAGTGCCAAAGTAATACAGGTCGCCAATAACAGGTATTTCGTTTTTGTATAGAGTAGGTTTTTGGCTTGAGCAATGAGTTTACCACGTGGTTTCATTCCTCTGGTTTTGAAAATGTGTAACATACGTTTTGTGTTGTTGTGTTAAACAGGTTATAGTAGGTAACAAACCAATATCAATCGGCTAGTTTAGCAAGCAACAAAGCCGCATTAATGCTGGAAATCGTTCAAATATTTGATGAATATTAAAATAAGTTGTCTCAGGTTTTGTCAGGCAACTGCCCTCTAAAAATACCATAAGCAACCTTTGATCATTGAGTATATGGGATACCGGTGGTACTTGCGCTCAATGATCTATTTATATAAACAAGGGTGGGCGTTGACAAACCCTAAAAGGTGGGTGGATAGGTGTTGAAAAAAACGGTGAAATGTAAAGGCTTTTTTTGTAGTATTTTGGGCAGGTGTGTAACATAGTTAGTCAATAGTTAAGCAAAAGAGCAGTTTTTTAAACTTTGGCATAATATTATTTCAATAAAGCCACTTCGACAAATTTAATACTATTTTTAAGTATTCAAATATTATTTTCAAGAAACGTACTGAAACCAAAACTTACCATATATGTGGCAGATGGCTTGAGCCAAGTTGACTCAATTGGTGCTTCCACAAAATGCTTTGCCTCCTGACAATATTTGCATAGTGTTGCCCATAAAAAAAGGGCATTGCCCCACTGAAAAACAGCCGCAATGCCCTCTACTCAATCAATACTTGAATAAGTACTAGTGCTTCTCGAACCTCAACTGAGAAGTTTTGCCTTTGTCAGCCACTCTAAGAATATACCAACCTCCGGCTAGTGCTTGCACATCTATAGAGACTCGTTTCTTGCCTTGGCTCCAACTTCCTTGTTTTACCAACTTACCTGTTACCGACCATATCTGCCACTGTGCTTTGGGCGATAGTTGCGTTTTGATGGCCACGTTCAAACGGTCAGTAGTAGGGTTAGGAAACAGTACCGCACCACCCATCAACAATTCATCTTCTACGCCAGTTACTTCGTGTTCACTTTGCCCTTCGTGCTGTCTTTTTACACTTACTCCCCCTGTACCTGCTTGCCAGATTTCTTTGGTTTCGTAATCTTCTACAAAAACAATTACTTTAAAACCAGTAGGGTCCAGATTGCCATAATCCCAGCTAAAATCAAAGGTTTGACTATCTCCTTGTACCCAGGGAGCCTCCCAGTAGGTTCCGGCAGCATCTGGTAACATTTTTCGGGTTACATTATAATATACCTGCCCATTGGCAGTAGCCGCTGAGTCTACCACTGCTACATTGATGATTATTTTTCGGTCAAAATTCAACAATGCCTGTATCTTGGTAGAGATGTTGAGTTGCCCGCCACTGGTAGCAGCATTGGTGATATCAATGGTAAAAGGTGCCGGAATAAGGGTGCGGTCAGCAAAAATATCTTGTGTCCATTGGCCAATCAGGGTATCTTTAAAATAACCGTCTACTACCCCTCTTGGTACTTCGCGTATTCCGTGGTGAAACGCTCTGGCACTAGGATCTTTTTTGTTTACTTCGTTCAATGGGTCAATGCCAGGAAAACCAGTATGGTGATGAATCTTCACAATTTCATCCTTATTCCCTGTTTTCGGAAAGTTTTTCGCCGTTAAATCATATTCGGCCGCGTTGGGCAATCCGGTATTGATAAAATACTCAAGCAATACCAATCGGTTTCTATTACTAACAATCACATTGTCAAAAGCAAAACCATCAAACTTGGCATTAGGCAGGTTATCGGCATTGCTACCAAACGACATTCTAAACCTAACCATTCGACTTTTAATGCCCATTGCCTGCATTTTTATCAAAGCTTCGGTGAGGCTATACCGGGCTACTTGCCATTTGCCATTGACTGGCAACAGTTTGCCTGACCACCCCTGACTGTCAGGGTTAGCGTTTACATCTAAAGTACTACTGGTCTTGCCGGGTGCACCCAATATAGGTTTGGTATTGTACCAATTGATACCCAACTCTCCGGTACCCAAACGGTGCCAGGTTTTACCATCATCAATGGTATAAAGTAAAGTTACTCCATCTGCTCCCAGGTCGGTATCAGACCAGTAGCTAAATGAAATCATCGGCTTGTTCAAACCAGCAATGTTAAAACAAGGACTTTCTACATAAGACTGCTCGTTGTTGTTGTAGTTGGCGTCAGTATTTATTCTGTGAGGGTTGCTTCGGTTGTCGGTTATCCAAGCATTGCCATTGGGGTTGCGAATAAGAAAACCATCGGGGTTTTTCAAAGTCCAACTGGTGCTATCCACTTCTACCCTGTCTACATCTACTACTCCGTGCGAGATCCACCCGGCAGTCCCATTATCAAAACCTTCTACATAAAACTGCTCTGAGTTGACCTCAATCACTGGGAAAATATCCAACCGGCGACGCAACTTGTAGGTAGCTACTTCGTCGTCAGTTTGAATAGACAATGTAACCCAATAAGTCCCAGGGTTTTGATAAGTATGTCCAGGGTTGGTTTCGGTAGACGTTCCTTGCCCATCACCAAAATCCCAGGAAATAGCTCCAACAACATCGCCTGGCAACTCTGATTTATTGGTAAACCTGGTGACACCACCTGCACAATGACCAGTAAAATCAAAGTCCATCTTAAAGCGTTTACTCACCGAAGCATTACAGCCCAGTTCGGTTGTAGGAATGAGTTCATAATTGATTACCTGGGGCAAAGTAGCTGACAACTGTTTTGCCGGATTTTGCTCTTGGCTGGTCGTACCATCTTTAAAGTCCCAAGACCATGTCCATGTATCATTGACTCCATTGGCAGTCGCCGAAAAATTCAACGTTCTACTATTATAATCACGGCTGGCTACCACCCTGATTTGTTTTGGGGTAGGCTCTATTTTTATAGTTACCACACTATCGCGGTTAGATGAGTTTTGACAACCACTCACAGCGCTTTCCAGCATAATTTCATATTCGCCCGCCCCCCATTTGTTAGGGCTAAACGAATTACCTTGAGTAAAAGGAGTAAAAGTAGACTCAGAGAGTTTTCTATAGTTAAAAACTACTCCTGAAGTAATCCGAGATTCTCCATCAAATGGAATCAATGTTACCAATTCTACATCGTCGCAATAAGAAGCTGACAAGCCAGTAAAAGACAGTTGAGGCAACGGAGTAACCTTAATAATTTCAGAGGCTGACTCCTTACGACAACCATTGCCATCTTCGAAAACATACCTTACTTCGTACTCTCCCACTACCTGGTTCCATACACTGGTAGGAGCATCTGGTGGTATTGGTGGGCTACTCGGAAGCGGACGTTGAGGATTAAACTCATTGGTCAGGTCGGGGCTTCCCGGTGTTACCATGGTTACATAGTCATTGTCGCTGTCTTCTTTTCGCTTGATTTGAAAGTAAGCCTTGGTAGCATCTAAATCGGGTACATCTAGTTTTCCTGCCCCTGTGGTTATTTCAGGAATCAGTGTAATTACTGGGCTTTGTACACAATACTCTCCATTACTATTGATGTTTTTGATAGTGATAACAGGCAAGGGTACAATTTGAAAAGTTTGGTTAGCAGATGTACCTGTACAGCCCGCCCCATCGGTAAAAGTATACCTTACCTGATAGCTACCTATGTCAGAAAAACTGGCTAACTCTATCACATTCCCATCAAGGGTAAACTCTTCTCCTTTAGGGTTAGTCACGGTAAAAGTTCCCCCTGTATTTCCCGCATCTGGTTGCAAAGCAATATCTCCCCCTTTTACACAGTATTTATTGTCTGGGTTGGGGGCTACAAAACTAAACGTGGGTACTATAGCTTCGCCTACAGTAAACGGTTGTGCTGCGGTTACTCCCTTACACCCTCCAGTAAGCTGATACTCGTAAGTGATCGTAAAACCTCCTAAACCTAATACAGAAGGGTCAAATTCATTGCCTGTAAACGATGTTTGCTCTATTCCACCTGCATTGAATATTCTAAATGTTCCGGTGCCTTTGCTAACATCTGGCAAAGCGCCATCTACCGAAGGAGTTAACTGGACGTTGGTTACAGCTTTACAATAGAAGTTGCTTAACCCGGTGAAAGATACCACCGGAAGCTTTTTCAGGGTAAATGTTTGGGGAGCAGATGTTTGTTGGCAACCCCTAAAATTAGTGTAGACATACCTTACTTCATATACTCCGGCAAGCTCGTTCCATTCTGTAGCAGGTGCATCGTTTGCAATGGCAGTTTCGTTGTGCGTGATTGGGTATTTAGGATTAAAACGTCTACTCAAACGCGTGCCTCCAAAACCATTGTCTTCTTTCATTTCCTTAAAGTCGGTAGGAGCTCGGCTACCCGATACCCTTCTTATCTCAAAAAATGAATCGTCAGTGCTTAAAGGTGCCCACCGCGAAAACCCATCTATTGTCACAAATAAAATAAACTCGTCTTCTTTTACACAACTTTCTAAATCGATGCCATTGATGTCTACACTCACGGTAGGCAAGGCAAGTATCTCAAAGGTATCTTCATCTGATACATCCTCACAACCACTAGAGTTGCGGAAGGTATAAATGACGTGGTACTCACCCAAACCAGTACCCTCTAATTCCCCAAGTGGAATGGTAGTAGTAGTATTGGTGGCACCTACTGCAAAATCTTTGGCGGTGGATGCTATCAGATTACCACCTCCGTCTAGTTGGGTAATGGTAAAAAATCCCCCAGCAATAGAAGACGTTAACACCAGGTTATCTGACGCACAATACTTTTTTGCAGCGTTA
Organism: Microscilla marina ATCC 23134; assembly: GCF_000169175.1. Lineage (NCBI taxonomy): Bacteria > Pseudomonadati > Bacteroidota > Cytophagia > Cytophagales > Microscillaceae > Microscilla > Microscilla marina. Next base: position 49,733 of record NZ_AAWS01000029.1, on the reverse strand, counting down.
ATTCCACTAAAACTGGCATCAGGCTTTGCAATGACCTCAATAGGGGTGCCCGATGACTCGTCCTGACAACCACCTGCCGACACAGTAAAAGTATATTTCACCACGTATTTGCCTATCCCTATAGATGATATGTCCAGGTCATCTCCATTAAAAACCGCAGATGGTACAGGCGTCCCGTCTGGATTTTCTAGTCTGTACACTCCTGTGCCTGACGAAATATCGGTAGCACCGTTTACAGTTGGCTGAAAAGATGCCTTAGGGTCAGTCACACAATACACCGACGAGGAAGTAGAAATCTCTGCTACCGGCAGAGCATTGATGGCCACTATCTTTTCGTCCGACCCTTCACACACTGCCGATGTTTTCGTGACTTCAATCTTTCCTACAGGTCCTGGTCCCCAATCAATGGTAGCCGTTAACTTATCTGGAGAAAGTGTATGTGATGCATCTCCCGTAATTGTCCACTCCACTACATCGCCAGGGTCGGCACTGATGGTGTACTGTATTCCCTGCGCATTTGCACAAACGGCATCTGCTCCTTGCATGTCAGGGTCAGAAGCAGTATCAATGTTTACGGGCAAATCAACCGAACCCGTACAACCATCACTGTTGGTGGTACTCAATGTGAGGGTACCCGATTGCCCCCCCCATTTTACTTCTACGATATTTTTATCATCATCTGACTCTATGCTACCATTGGTTACCGTCCATTTATAGTCATTTCCATCTCCATTCAAGCCTCTATAGCGAACAGTTGAACCAGCGCAAGCCGTGTTTTTGTCTTTTCCGTCTACCCTTTCTTCAATCGTTGGAACGGGTACCTGATTTACATTGACAGATAAAAAAGTAGCCCCCGAACAATTGGCGTTGGTTGAAGTTACTTTTACCTGTCGATTATTACCTGCTTGATCCCATATTATTTTTACTAGGTCACCTGTATTTACGCCATCTGCTATACGACCACCAAAACCTGCATCCCATCTGTAAGTATGTCCAGGTTTGGGTACTACCGAATAGGTATGCTCAGTGGTACCATCGGCACACACTGTAATCCCTGCGGTACTTCTGATAACCGGAGTTGGAATATCCTCGATTTTGATTGTTGCCAAAGTTTGTAGTGATACGCTACAGTTGGTACCTATTCCTATGGGAGTAATTGGGCTGGTTAGCTTAAACGGGTCTTTGATAATAATATCCCCTCTAGTAAACACCGTTACTACATACGCTTGTATTTGGTATTCGCCAGGGTCAAGTACTCCAGGAGTAAAAGAATAGTTAAACTGGGCTGGGTTAGTTGCCGGAGCCGAAGTATTGCAAGGAGGAGTATTGGTCATAATGGGTCCGTTGCCCCCTACAGTCTTCAAACTAGCATTAGGCAAAGCTTTTAGACCGACAATGTATCGATGAGAAAACTTTCCTATTTGAGGGAATATTCTGGTAATATTAAAGTTCTGTACTACCGTGTTTCCTTTACAATAACTTGCTACTATACCATTAATCCCACTAGATTCGTTTACTACCACATTTACCCTGGCTATAGAAGGGCAATCTGGTCCGTTGTCGTAGGTATAAGTAATAGGAACGGTAACACCATCGCCTCCGGAAACGGATACGGCAGAGGGAGAAAATTTATTCCCACTTACACCTGTACCCGAAAAAGTTCCTCCAGTAAGCACGCTGCCATTTGAATTAAGTATGGCACCCAACGAAACTGCTGCATCTTTGGTAGTAAACGCTTGCCCATCGGTTACTCCAGTAATGGTTACTTCTGGAGCAGAGTTTAGAGTAATATTCAGGATGTCTGAGAATGTTCCGGTGCCACAGGTACTACTTACACCTCTTACTTTTACTGGCAATGCAGTAGCACTTGCTTCTACCGAAGCAAGGTTGATAAAATTGGTATTTGTAGTAATTACATCTTCGGTAGCGCCTGTTACCGTAGTGCCCTCTGTACTGGTAAATTTGCCAGTAGGTACTACCCACTCATAGGTGCTGGTTCCAGGTATGGCTGCTACATAATACAAGTTGGTGGTTCCCAAACAAACCTGAGCATCTCCCGTAATCACAGACGGCTTTTCGGGGGTGGTGTTTACGGTTACAGCGTGGGTAGCCCAAGGGCTGGAACAACCGCTACTATTTACAGCTCTTACTTCAATATCACCACTTGCGGCGTTACTCCCTACTTCTACTGTAGCCGAAGTTGCCATAGTATTTTTGATACCCATGCCTACGGGTAGTTTCCACTCATAAGTGACGTTTGTGTTGGTGGCGTCTATAATATTAAAAGTAACCTCAGTATTGGTACATACTGACGCTTGGGGAGCATCAAAACTGATGGCTACGGGCGAGGCACCTATGGCAAGTTTTGCCAATGGGGTAGCATTACTAATGCCCTCAAAGTTGGCACTCCCAAGTTTCATGCGTATTTGCCCACTTCCAGAGGCAGTAGTAGCTTTTACCTTTACACCTCTGATAATTAAGCTATTAAGCTCTGTTTCTGAGCCCACAAAATTATAATTTACCTCTAAAGTATTAGAGCCTGTTTGTTGAACATCAAATGTTTTTTGCCCTACCCCCGAAGCAGTAGTAAAAATGGCCTCAGAGTTGTCAACATCAAAATCAAAGTCATTATTATTGTCAAACCCCAACCGCAAAGTCCCAGAAATTGCCGAGAAATCTGCATAAAACTTTTCACTCAATACTATGTCAGGAAGGTTAATCAATTGTTGGTTGTCACATAGGGTAGTGGTTTCACCGCTTACTGCTACTCCTTTGGTACTGATACTTACCTGTTTGGTTAGAGAAGAGCTGCTACAACTCCCTTTTTTAGCCACTACACTGATATTGGCAGACGAAATAGCACCATTGGCTGTTACCACAATGAAAGGATCGTCAAGGTTGCTGCCTGCCTCTAAGGTAAGCTGAGCAGGAAGCGTCCACTCATAACTATCAACCCCCGCTACTATGGGCGTTGAATACACCGCCGTTTCTCCCTGAAACAAGCTCAAAGGACCATATATCGTGCTGGGCTCGGCAGGGGTTTCTTTTACAGTGATTGTAGCAAATACTTCACTAGCAGCGTCTAAATCTAACTCTCCTGCTGTTCCTGTTCCTTCACTGGCATTCACTTTTAGCTCATAACTACCTGCGGCAACGCTGTTAGCTACTTCTACCTGTAAGTTAGAAATAGTAATAGAGTTATTTTGAGCGGTAGTTGTTGGAGGGCCAAAGTTATATCCAATAGTAAGCTTATTTGACCCATCTACAGAAGCAGTCACGTCTGAGGATGGACTACCATCTAGTTTGATCTCAAGAGAATTGGTAGCTGGAAACGTAATATTTGCACCAAACTCTAGTACTAAGGTTTTAGCGCTTCCTCCTGTATTAAAGTCACCATTCTCGCCAGTATCTTCATCAATCACTATATTACCCAAGGTAACCGGTGCTCCCTGACATACATTTGCGTTGGGGCGTAGCGTCACATTAGAAAAAGTAGCCTGTTGGCGCAATGTTTCTTTAAAACTCCAGTCTGCCCAACTCAAGTCAGTCAGGAGAAAAAAGCAGACAGTAAAAAAGAGAATTTTGGATGGAGACAAAACAGCAGCTTTGCCACGCCATCTGTTGAAGGTAGCCTCCTTTTTAGCGTAATTCATTAACATAGTTTTGTAGTTGTTTATGAGTGAGTAACAGGGTTTAGCTGATTAAAATCAATTGCTTTAGTAGTAGATCAGCCAACCAATATTTATGTATAATTAAAGATAAATTCGAGAAATAAATACCTGAATCTTCCCCTCAAAACAGGGGCGATTCATCGAAAAATGCGCATAAAATAGCCACTTGGCAAAACTCAATTACCAAAAATAAGCTCAATAAAATCCTTATAGTGATTTTATGAAATTATAGTACTTTTCAACAGTAAATGGGGATTAAAAAAAAGAATGGAATAGTTTTTTTGAGGTAGTAATTGTACCAAAACTGGTACTTTTAACAGAGTAAAATAATTTGGTAGTATCATCAATTAGCTTTATTTGGTTAGTGGGGCAGATGAATAGAGTTATTGGGTTATAAACAATCTAGCCTGATCATCTACTTTTATAGTATAGTTTCTTAGTATATTTATATAGTTGTCTGAATGATTCAACTACATCACAGCTTTGTATATATTTAATTTTAAATTGTCTTTTTGTATAAAGTTATCCTAATAGTTCTGTAATTAGTAGCAAATATAATTGTAATTCAATAAAAATCCTACAACTTGGCCTCTACATGAGCAATACTAATAATTTAAACACTGACTTACAGTCATTTACACCTCAATAAAATATCTTATTTTGCATACATTACAATCAAGTAGGTGATGCGACTTTTTCCCTGGTTTGTTTAAGGGAAAGCATAAAAGCCTGAATGCTTTTGAAAATATCAACGATGCAAAGGAAGATAAAAGACCAGGTAATTACTTGGACGTATGATTAAAAAAATTGGACATATCGTTAATTCGCTGTAAAACAAGGGGTTATTTGAAGTATTTTAAATATTTTTCACGTTCTATTTGAACTCATACACCTACAAAGTGCAAGGGTTTTCTTATTGCTACAGCACCTGCGCTCACTCAAAACGCCCTATTTAAGGGTACCAACCAGAAGCATCACTATCAAGTGCTCATTTCATAATTTTTATCAGCAATCGGTCTTTATCCTTATTTCTGATAGTTTTTTAAAAAAGAAATAAACCAATAAAAAAGGGCATTGCCCCATAAAAACAGTGGCAATGCCCTCCAATATATCTATAAAACTTACAAGTAAGGCGGCTGTTTTAAACCGCTTTGTACAATAAGTCAGGTGCTCTTAACACCAATACTTAAAGTTTTTCAAACCTCAACTGAGAGGTTCGCCCTTTATCTGAAATCCTTAAAATGTACAAACCTTGTGACAGGTTATTTACATCTATTTTCATTGATTTTTTACCTGTCCCCCACTGTCCATGCTTAAGCAGTTTACCAGTGATTGACCATATTTGCCATTGTGCTTTTGGCGACAACAACGTTTTTACAGTCACCGTTACCTGGTCTGATACCGGGTTGGGGAACAACAAGGCGCCAGAAGGCAACAGTTCATCTCCTACTCCAGTAATCTCGTGCTCACTTTGGTTTTCGTCCAATCGCTTTATGCTCACACTAACGGTTGCTGCCTGGTGTACTTCTCTAGAGTTATAGTCTTCTACAAACACCACTACTTTAAAGTTTGTGGGGTCTAAGTCGCCTATATCGCTCCATTCAAAGTTCAAGGTTTGACTTTCTCCGGCAGTCCAGGCACTTGTACGGTAAGTTCCAGCGGCATCAGGCAACATCTTGCGGGTTACATTGTAAAAGGTTTTCCCGTTGGCAGTAGCTTCAGCATCTATCACCACTACGTGCATTACCACTGGGTGGTCAATGCTTTCAAGGGCAGTGATCGTAGCCGAACCTGTCAGTTTTTTGCCTGTAACCGAAGGTTGTGTAATGGCTATACTAAAAGGCGACTCCACCAAAATACGCGTAGCCAGGGTATCTTGGGCCCAGGTATCCAGCTCAGTGTTATCTTGGGCATAGCCGTCTACTACACCTCTGGGTACTGCCCTTATGCCGTGATGAAACGCCCTTGCACTAGGATCTTTGGTGTTTTGCTCATTAAAAAAGTCCGCAGCAGGAAACCCAGTATGGTGATGAATACTAATCACTTCATTGGCATTGCCTCCAGTAGAGAAATCTTTGGCGGCTTTGTCCATGGCTTCAGCATTTGTTACACTTTCGTTGATAAAGTATTCGAGCAACACAGTACGGTTACGGTTGCTTATTCTAATGTCATCAAAAGCAAACCCTTCATAACTATTGGTTTGTGAGTTATCTGCATTGCTACCAAAGGCCATTCTAAACCTCACCATTTTTACTCCCTGATTAGCAGGCATATCGTTTAGCACGCTATTTATCCCAAAACGAGCCACTTTCCAGGTTTTTGTGCTCCTTACTTGTGCGTTGCCTGTCCATCCCTGATCACCACTGTTTACATCTGCTCCGATACCAATGCCTGGTTTGCCCAGCACCCCTTTAGCATCATACCAATTGAGTCCATCGCCTTGTTTACCCAGTCTTTTCCAGGTTTTGCCATCGTCTACAGTATATAACAACACTACTCCATCAGACCCAGGGTCAGTATCAGACCAGTACTTAAACGACAACATGGGCTTGTCAAGTGCTGTAATATCAAAACAAGGGCTTTCCACATAAGACTGCTCATTGTTGTTATAGCTTGAGCTATCACTAGAGTGAGGGTTGTCGTTATTGTCTGTAACCCAAACATTGCCTTGGTTAGCAGGGATATTTTTGCCTTTAGGAGTTTGCCATTTCCAGCTTGTGCTATCTTTGGGTATTTGATTTACTTTTACGCTCCCTTGTTGTATCCAAAAACCATTATTTGCCTCAAAGTTTTCAAAGTAAGGTGCTTGTGGAGTAACAGTAACGACTTTGAAAATATTTACCCGACGACGCAGCACGTAGGTAGCTATATCGTCATCGGTAGTAATAGTAAGGGTAACCCAATAAGTACCTGGCGTGGCGTACGTATAGTTTTGTACCGAATGGGTAGCCTCTGTACCCATCGTTTCCGTATTTTTATCTCCAAAATTCCAGGTAATGGTTTTAACCTTATCGTCGTTAAACAATTTACTCTTGTTTTCAAACGTAGTAACACCTCCTGCACAAAACCCTGTCACATCGAAATCAAGCAAAAACTCTTTAGTTATTTTTTTCTCACACCCCCCTTGTGCCTGGGTGCGTACACTTAGGTCATAACTTACATTTTTTGCCTCTGTGTTGCCAAACTCTTTCGTAGGGTTTTGCCCATTCAAGGCACTCCCGTCAATCAACCAACTCCATTGCCCACCCATACTGAGGTTGTTAGACGAAGCTGTAAACTGTATGCTGCTTTCGTGGTATACCTTAGTGGCAGTTACTTTAATATCTTTGGGTACAGACGTTACAGTGACCACTTCTGGCATATCAGAGCTGTTTGAACAACCATCTTCGGTGTGCGACACTGATATTTCATAAGTACCTGCTCCTACAGTTTCTGGGCTAAACACTCCATTCTGAATAGGTTCTGCATTTCCTTTAGAGCCATCAGAGAAGACCTTCTGATAAGTAAAGACTGCACCTGGCACAATATTTTGCCCGTCTCTGGCTTCCAATGGAACACTGGCCACGTCGTCGCAATAGGTTTTGTCCTTGTTTAAACCAGTAAACTCTATCTCAGGCAAACGTTTAAGAACAACTGTAAACTCTGCCGACTGATTGGCACAGGCCACACTACCCGAACCTCCATTGATATACTTTACCGAGTATTCACCATAGTTTGTGTTCCACTCTTGAGTAGAGGCATCCGGTGCTACTGGGGTTTCGTCAAATATAGGGTTGCTTACATCCAGCACATTGGTCAAATTTCCTGCAATGTCCTTTAATAGTTTAAAGTTGGTCATTCTACCTTTGGGTCCAGACAATCGCCTGATCATAAAATAGGTTTTACCATCTTCCAATACAGGATTTAACAACTCGTTGGTTCCTACCACTGGCACCAAATACACCGAAGGTGTTTCACGCACACAATAGCTGGTCAAATCTTCGGTGGTATTGTCTTCTTTTTTTGCTTTAATCAAAATCGCTTCAGGCTTGGTTACCTGAATAGTTCGCGAGGCGCTTCCACCACAACCAGTAGAATATGTATAAGTAATAGTGTACTCGCCACCTTCTGTAATAGATTGATTGATATTAAATGTATTGCTACCATCAGGCAAAGTCTTGATCACTGTCGAACCTTTTTTCACTTCAATAGACCCATCATTACTGCCAGGGATAGAGGCTACAGGTGCCGTAATTTTAGGCTCTAGAGTAATGTTACCCTGACTAATACAGTACACTGGTACTACTGGGTTACCTAAAGGATCAAAATCACTTTCTCCTGTAATGGATAGTAACAATGTAGGCGGCTCTTCAATTTTAAAAGTTCTGGGATCAGAATCTATAGAGCAGTTTCCATCATCGGTAGTATAACGATACACAATGTTATGCTCGCCTATCGACAACGCATTGGGCTGAAACGGATTATTAAAAGGAATATCATCGATGATCGTTCCACCAGCGTCTTTGATAAGCTCACGGAACTGACCTGTACCCGCAGGCAAAGTATTAGAAATAGCCAGGGTGATGTCACTGTTATCATTTTTACAGTATGAATTTTCCACAGCAAAAACAGGTTTCACTGGTTGCACAATCTCTATTGATACGTTTTCTACTCCATTACAACTTCCTTGATTTTCTTCAATGACGATGGTACCATTGGCATTATTTGCCCAAAGCACCGTGATCTCATCTACGGCTGTAATGGTTCTTGGGGTAGTAGAATTCTCAGCGTTTGCATCTTGTATAGTTCCTCCGGTAACTTTCCAGGTAAGCCCTGCTTGGTTGGTAAATGAAGATAATTTATACACCACCTCACTTCCAGCACAAGTTTTCTTTTTATTCCGGGCTTTAGCACCTGTCGATGGGTTAGCGTCTACTTCGGTACCCAATTGGGGTTTAAGCGAAGTACTTACTGTGATTGGTATATCGCCAGTAGTATTTGAGCAAGTGCCTTCAGAAGCAGGTGAAACCACCTCCAAAGCAATAATACCATCCAACACGTCCCAGGTAACATCTATTTGAGACACTCCAGAGGTTTCTCTTTTTATCCCATCGCCTTTGTCAACCGTCCACTTATAAGTATACCCCGCCCCAAATGGAGTACCACTCGCATCTTGCGCAGCTTTATAAGTGACAGTAGTATTGGCACAGGCATTGGTGCCCGCATCGCTTACAATGTGAGGAGTAGGCAAAGACTTGACTGCTACATTAAAAGTAGTTGCCGGAGTATTACAGTTACTTGGTGTTAAGGTATTTGTTTCGGTTACATCTACCTTATAGTCGTCTCCATTGGCTACTGTCCAGTTTACTTTTACTTCTGCTCCTTCATCAATGCCATCCACAAAAGTTCCTCCTTCTGGCAAGCTCCATTGATAGGTATGTCCCGATTTAGCAGGTATTTTATAAGTAGCTGTACTTCCATAACATACTATAGCCGAGCCACTAATTGCACCAGGAACAGGTCTTTTGTATACAGTAATTTTGTCAAGGTCTATAATATCAACATCACAAAAACTACCATCACGCACCTCTACTTCTACCGCTTGGATAGTTACTGATTCATTGACTAAAGAGGGATCAAAGGTATAGAACATATCTTCATCAGTGACCAGGGTGGCCTGAGTAATGATAGAAGGGTCGTTGCCACAACTACGTGGAATATTCGTGGCTATTTCTCCGGGCACCCCTACATCGGTGGGGTCTAAAGGATCTTTAGAAGCCAAACCAGGTACTGCTATTAGCTTATGAATGTATTTCTTCCTGCCTCTGGTATCGTCAAAAGTGACCCTTTTGATGCTAAAACTTTGCTTGGAGTCGTACTCACAATAAGATAAACTCAACCCGGTTTCAGTAGCTTTTACTACCACTACTCCTACCTCTTTGGTTACCGAGCAACCATTCTCTGTATAAGTATACTTGATAGTTTTACTGCCTAAACCTGCTTTTTCCGGGTCAAACGCGGTTTGATTTCCGTCGGTAGTCACTATTCCTTCAGTAGCAGCAAATACTCCCCCAGCGGGTTCACCTGTTAAGATGATAGGGTCAGCATTAGAAGCAAAGGTTTGTCCTTCGATCAGGTCATTGTCACCTACTTTTATTTGTACATCTGGTGTATCAAAAATAGTAATCTCATACTCAGCAAAAGTTTCGGTGGTAGCACAACCTCCTTTGATACCACGCACTCTCAGTTTTACATTAGGGGCATTAGTTCCGGTAGGAACACTGTTGGCGCTCACAGTTAATATATTGGCCGCAGTAGCAAATATACTGGCATCAGCATTGACATCCACATCACTTGTAGACAACTCCGTAGGAATCTCCCATTGATATTGATCTGCTCCGGCAATAGGTGGTACAAAATAGATAGCAGATTGTCCTTTACAAATAGAAAGTGCGCCTATAATGCTGCCTGGAGCATCAGGGGCAGTCTTAATAGTGACCGTTTTTTCCAACCAATCACCCTTACACCCCGCATTGTTTACGCCTCTCACCTTTATGGTTACATTGCCATTTTGGGCACCAGAGCTTACCTTTAATTCAATAGACTGGGTAGTAGACACTGGGGTAGTCACTGGAGCAAGCCCGGCAGGAAGTTGCCACTCATAACTATCTACATTGTTCATACCTGTTACCTGCAAAATAAAGTTGGTATTTTCACAGGCATCTGTTCCTGTCTCGAACGTTGTCTGATCGGCCGCAGAAATCGTGGGAGGCACTACTGACGACAAATCAGCTACTTTAGTGTTGTTTGCCAGGTTTTTCATACCGCCCGATGTGATGTCTACATTTAGTAGCTTGAGTTCGGTAGAGGTAGCATTGGTGCCTGCTTTTACTTGTACTTCCAGGTTTTTGATTACCAACGCACTCAATTCATTTTCTGAAGCAGCATTAAACTGGTAGCTCAACACTAACACTTTACGTAAATCTCCTACAACATTTTCTTCCTGAATAGTAGCCGTAAAGTTACCGTTAGATGCCACCACTTCTGGCGTTCCTGCCAGCACGAAATTGGCATCATCAGGTAAAAACTTGAGCGTTCCTACTCCAGTAAAATCTTTAATGAAGGTTTCTTTGATAGTAAAGTCAGGTAAAATACCAGAGAAACCAGCACATATTCCGTTGAGTGCTGAGGCTTCTATTACCGCACCTGAAGGTTTGATCGTAATACTCTGGGTAAATTCTCCTCCAGCACCACAATCGTCCGAAAGTGCTTTTACCTTGAGCAATGTAGGGTTCTGGGCTCCGCCTGGTACTGTATTGGCAGCAGTCACGGTGAGTTTGTTGGTAGTAGTGGTATAGATAGTAAGATTGGTATTACCAGGGACTCCAGTTACATCACTACTCGTCAGTCCATCGTTAGATAAAGTCCAAACATATTTGTCAGCACCCTCTACCGCCCTTACTTCATAGGTAGCTTGTTCGCCTACAAACAGTTCACTGGGACCAATAACAGTGGTAACCACATTGGGGGCACTGCGTACTGTTACTTGTTGCTCAAGCCAATTACTTTTACAACCACCCACGTTCACTGCCCTTACCCTTACTTTGCCATTAACGGCTCCGGTTCCTACTCTTAAGGTGACCGTTGGACTACTGGTGGATACTGGTGAACTGGTAGAGTTGGCAGTAATACCATCAGGAAACTCCCATTCGTACTCTGCCGCACCCGTCACTGCACCAATGGTAAAGTCTACATCGGTATTTGTACAAAGTACTGAGGCAGAAGTAGTAAATGATCCTGGATCAGGCAATGCATCAAGTCTTGACACCCTTGCCAAGGTAACCTTGTCGTTGATACGGAAAAAGTCAGAAGTACCTTTTGGAATGATTGCAATATTTGCATTAGTAGTATTAAAAGCTACCGCTCGTATTTTCAAACCACTGATAATCATTTTATTTAATGCAGCCAACGAGGCATTGTCAAACACATAGTCTATCTCTAGGCGTTGTTTGTTATTGCTAATTCTGGTGGTAAAGTTGCCCAAAAAGCTTCCATTGTTTTTTTCACTAAAAATAGTGACTGGGTTTCCCCCAAACTCATAACCAGTACTGGTCATTTCTAACCTGAAAGTGCCACTCGCAGCAGTATTGGGAGACCCACGCGAACTCAAGTCATCAGCATTGATCTCACTCAATACAATATCTCCTATAGAATGATAGTCTCCACCAATACACAAATCTTCTACTTTGAGGATGTTTTCTACTACTACTCCACTCAGGTTTCTTACATTGATGTATTTATACGTATCATTGCCCTCACTACATACATTGCGCCCCTTCAACTCGGCTAACACCCACGTATTACTGGACACTTCGCCCGCCTTTATCGTAAGTCTGGGGGTTTGGGTAATCACCTGGAACTTGTCAGTTCCTGCATCATTTACTACAGTGTAAGCATTTTCAAAAGGAATCAACAATTGGTCAAGTATCCATACGTACTCATCAGCACCAGTTATAGGGTCTGACGTCAAAACAGTTACTCGCCCTTCATATGGTTCGTTATTAAGCGTTGATATACTCCCTGGATTGCCTACTTTTTCTATCACAGTTACGCTATGGTTTAGCCAGGCACCTTTACACCCATTGCTATTTACCTTACGCACTTTGATAGTGGCATTGCCCAAAGGCACACTATTGTCTACATCAATAGTAATAGAATTTGCCGTAAGGCTGGCCTGAGTAATGCCATTAGGCAGCTCCCATTCATGGGTCATTCCAGTTTCAGCATCTACTTCCAAGGTTTGTCCATTGGTATTCAGGCATAAGCTTGCCTGCGAACTGGAAGAGATGGTAGGCTGACCAGTGGGAACTTCAATCGCACTAATATTGGCAAGTACATCATTTTCATCCAAACCAGCTATATCATTGGTAGTACCAGATTTCGGTTTTAATTCTACACTGGTGGCAGTTCCACCTGCTGTTGATTTTACTTGCAAGCCAGTAATTTCAATAGAGAGAAACTCGTTTACAAAACCACCAAATACATAATCTATCTCTAAAGTGTTACCTCTAATTTCTGTAGTGAAATTTCTTTGATATGTTCCTCCTCGATAATACTTGGTTTCGGGAGAACCTGCCATTTCAAAATCATTGTTAGAAAAAATCAAAATAAGCTTACCACTCTTATTTAATGCAAAATCTGTATTTCCCTCTTTAATGGTGATTTTACTTAAGGGTTTAGCTTCTCCTCCCCTACAAACTTCCAGGTTAGCCGCAGGGGTAATATTCACAGCAAAAAATCTCTTATACAAGGTAGTACCACTTGCCAGAGCTACACCACCTACCAGTAACAATAAGCTTGTTTTGATCAACAAACTTCGTTTGATTCGAGCAGCAAACCGTCCTCCCAGACTGGTTTTATCACTTCGTTTTAAATTTAACATTTTACGTTTTGTGTTTTAAAAATAGGTTATCATGTATTCACAGTGCTGTATCGAATTAATACACAATAGTTTGTATGCCTGATAAAGCCTGTTTTGTATATATATAGAATTACTAAAAAAAATCTTGGTAAAGTCTGTTCATTTCCATCAAGCGTGCTTTGAGCGAGTTTATGTAGCCGGATTTGATACATTTGTTACAAAACAATGATAAGATTATTTATAGATGTGATGATTTTAAAAAAGGGGAGAATAATAAATGCAGGGGTAGTTTAAACACAGATTTATTGACACTATCTTCAAATATTTGGATAACTAACATAAGCAGTACGTAAATTTGGCACTATCAACAATAATTGATAATTGTTGTACAATGATTCAGGATTTTTTAATTACAATCAGTTCGTGGTTGTTTCAAAGTTTGCTCAATTTTAGCGGTCACAAATGTACTCCAAAGTAGTTAATATTGCAACATATACAGTTAATGCTCGTATAATTAAAGTTAGCTCCAGCTACATTATTCAATAACTACTAAAAAAAATCATATTCTATTTATGGCAGTGCTATCAGTAGTTAAATTGTTGCAGACAAAACATCATCTCTCAACCTTTACTAAGGCCTAAACAAACAATTTCCCCACCTCAAAAAGGATATCGAGTCCGTAAAAATTATTTGTATTTTCTGGTTAATTTCACCATCATCGCACCGCACTCTGTTGGTGCTATAACACTGAGCTCATCCTGCATTTGAGCTTTCTGGCAAAGCCTTCTTTTTAAATGCAAAGTCAGGACATACCCATCACAAACCATTAGGAACATTTTATGTGTTCAGGTAGTTTGAAAATAAGCATTCGCTAAAACCATTAAAAATGAATAACAAAGTATACGACCTCATTATCATAGGTGGTGGTCCTTGTGGACTAGCCTGTGGCATTGCTGCCCAAAAAGAAAACCTCGACTACCTCATTATTGAAAAAGGTAGCCTTACCGAATCTATCAGGATGTATCCTCGAAATATGCATTTTTTCTCTACTACAGCAAATATTGCCATTGGCGATATACCATTTGCTGCTTCAGGGCGTAAGGCAAGCCGGGTAGAGGCGCTCCAGTATTATAGGGCAGTAAGCGAATATTATGCATTACAAACCCAGCTATATACCGAGGTAATCAATGTCAAAAAAACAAACCAATTATTTGAAATACACACCTCACGTAATGAGCCCCTACAGGCACGTCATGTAGTAGTAGCCACTGGGTATTTTGGCTTACCCCGACAACTCAACATTCCGGGCGAAAACTTGCCTCATGTCACACATTACTATGAAGAAGCTTTTCAATATGTACACCAAAAAGTGGTAATGGTTGGTGGGGGCAACTCAGCGGTAGAAGCTGCTCTTGACCTTTATCACCACGGCGTAGATCTTACAATGGTGGTACGTAAAGATGATTTTAAAAGAACAGCCAAATATTGGCTCATTCCCGATTTACGCAACCGGATTAAAGAGGGAAAAATTAAAGTGAAGTTTTACACTGAAATTGAAAAAATAGAACAAGATTGGGTATGGCTTCGCAACCACCAAACCAGCACCGTAGAAAAGTATCCAGCCAACTTTGTCGTTTTGCTGATTGGCTATACTCCCGATGGCCACTTTTTACAAAAAATTGGTCTGAAACTGAATGAACGAATGGTTCCAGAGTTTGACCCCAACACTTTCGAAACCAATGTACCAGGACTATATGTAGCAGGCACTGTTCAGTGTGGTATACATACCGAAAAAATATTCATAGAAAATGGCAGGCATCATGGCACCAATATCGTTCAACATATCAAATCCAAAGTTTTGGTTAACAAATAGTTGTTAAATCGTAGCTTTGTGGATAATATTGCAGCATTTAACAAAGTAAGTACCCATAATATTGGGGTAAACACCTCTAACAAACAGGTGTAATTACCTTATTATAAATAACTTAAGTATGTTTGCCGCTCATTGCTCGTTGCTTGGCGAGTTATCAAAACATTACTTGATAAGGTGCAATGAACATAAAATATCACTATAATAAGATAGCCTTATTTTAAATTACTTAGTCGAATGACAAAAATTATTGAATACATACAAAATTCGGAAAAACCGCTTTTTTCTTTTGAAATCATCCCACCACTCAAGGGACAAAGTATCCAATCATTGTTTAACTCTATTGAGCCTTTGATGGAGTTTAAGCCAAAGTTTATAGATGTTACTTACCACCGTGAAGAGTATGTATATCGTAACCGGGGCGAAGGTTTACTGGAGAAACATGTAACCCGTAAACGCCCTGGTACTGTAGGTATTTGCGCTGCTATTATGCATAGGTTTCAGGTAGACGCTGTTCCTCACTTGATATGTGGTGGTTTTAGCAAAGAAGAAACCGAGAATGCCTTGATAGACCTTAACTTTTTGGGGATAGACAATGTACTTGTGTTGCGCGGAGATGCCATCAAGTCAGAAGGAAGGTTTACCCCAGATCCTAATGGACATCAGTATGCTTCTGAACTACTAGAGCAAGTAGTAAATATGAACAATGGCGTATACATCGATGATGAAATCAAAAATCCGTTTCCCTCTAGTTTTTGTATTGGGGTAGCTGGTTACCCAGAAAAACACTTTGAGGCGCCTAACTTTACTACTGACCTTAACTATTTGAAAATGAAAGTAGAAATGGGTGCAGAATACATCGTAACTCAAATGTTTTTTGACAATCAAAAATATTTTGACTTTGTAAAACAATGTCGCAAAGAAGGCATCAATGTACCTATTATACCAGGACTTAAACCACTTACCAGCAAAAAGCAATTGACTGTTTTGCCTAGTATCTTTCATATAGACCTGCCACAAGAACTGGTAGATGAAGTAAGCAAATGTCAAAACAACGAGCAAGTTCGTCAGGTAGGCATCGAGTGGGGCATCAAGCAATCTAAAGAATTGATCAAATTTGGCGTACCTGTGTTACATTATTACTCGATGAGCAAATCTAAGGCAGTCAAAGAAATTGCAAGCGCACTTTTTTAGTAAGCCAACAGTGACAAACCATAGGTGTACAACCACAAAGTATAACCAAAGCTTGTACACCTATGGTCTACTCTTCTCGTTTTTTTAGCTGTATACCTAATGATCCAATAGTATGAAATACATAGAATGCCCAAGAGACGCCATGCAAGGTCTAAGTGAGTTTATTCCTACCCACCTCAAGGCTCAATATATCAATACTTTGCTTGAGGTAGGTTTCGATACCATAGACTTTGGCAGCTTTGTATCGCCCAAAGCCATTCCTCAATTACGGGATACCGCCGAAGTGCTCAATCAGCTTAAGTTAGACAATACTCAAAGTAAACTATTGGCAATAATTGCCAACAAAAGAGGTGCCGAACAAGCAGTTCAGTTTAATGAAATTAGTTATCTGGGTTTTCCTTTATCTGCTTCCGAGACTTTTCAAAAACGCAATACAAACAAGTCTATTGAGGAGGCTTTTAAACTAGTAGAAGAAGTACAACACCTTTGCCAAAAACATAATAAAACCCTGGTTACTTATATCTCTATGGGATTTGGTAATCCTTATGGTGATCCTTATGATGCTGAAACTATTGAGAAGTTTACCCAAACTCTGGTAGACCTTGACGTAAAAATCATTTCTTTGGCCGATACCATTGGAGTATCTAATCCCAGTAATATTGGCTTTTTGTACCAAACTTTGATTCCTCGCTTTCCAGAGGTAGAGTTTGGCGCACACCTACACTCTACCCCCCAAACCATTACCGAAAAACTACGAGCCGCTTATGAAGCTGGTTGCCGAAGGTTTGACGGAGCTTTGCGTGGATTTGGTGGTTGCCCAATGGCAGAAGACGACTTGGTAGGCAACCTTGCTACCGAGGTGGTGTTGGATTTCTTCGCCAAAAACTTTGAAAGCATTCCCGTTAACCAACAAAAATTTAAGGAGGCTTACGCACTAAGTGGTCAGGTATTTCCCATGCATTAAATACTTTGGGTGGCTGACTGGATGGCTAAATAACCATACACCAATTGTATGGTTGCCACACTCACCTCCATACATCATCATTGACTTTTAATCATCACACCAAATGGTTGTAGATATTTTTATTCCCTGCTTCATCGATCAGGTTTTTCCTAATACAGGAATGAACATGGTGAAGATTTTAGAAAAACTAGGTTGTGAGGTTCATTACAACCCCAAACAAACCTGTTGTGGTCAGCCCGGATTCAATGCGGGTTACTTTGAACACGCCACCGAAATAGCCGAAAAATTTGTGGGTGACTTCCCTCACCCCGACCGCTATGTAGTGGCTCCTTCTGCTTCCTGTATTGGTATGATCCGTAATCAATACGAAGACCTTTTACGCAATAGCACCAAACAAACACAGCTTCAACAACTTCAGAAAAACGCTCTAGAGTTTACCGAGTTTGTAGTAGATGTATTGGGTGTAGAAAAAATAGAGGGGGCAACACTTGAAGGTACTGCCACCTACCACGATGCCTGTAGTGCCCTACGCGAGTGTGGAATAAAAGAAGCTCCCCGTAAACTGTTGAGCAATGTGGCAGGGCTCGAACTGGAAGAAATGAAAGAATCGGAAACCTGCTGCGGATTTGGGGGAACGTTTGCAATCAAGTTTCAGGGCATATCAGTAGGTATGGCAGAGCAAAAGATAGACAATACTACAGCCACACAAGCCCAATACCTCATTTCTACCGATTCATCGTGTTTGATGCACCTGGACGGCTACATCAAACGTAACCGCAAACCCATAGAAGTCATGCATATTGTAGATGTGCTTGCCAGCGGGTGGTAATGCCAGGTATGCCTGTTTATCAAATCCAGCAAACGATATGATACGGTATTTGCCGAAGCTAAGTACATTGTAAATTAAGTAAGTTGTCATTCAGTTCGAGTTTATTTTGTTTGCTGGCGATCTTTACAAATAGAGCATAGCCAAAGCTACGCGATTTTTGTAAAGAGAAGTCAGAGGGCAAAAGAAGCCGAAAAAAGCATAAAATATTTATTTTACAGTGTACTAAGCTCGACTTTAGCCATTTAAAATTACTCCGCAATCGCCTAAATAAAACCAATGACCTGATTATCTGAGAGCCGTTACTTTTTTCTCCAGGTAAAAAAGTAACCAAAAACCCCGCAGCTGTATTTTGTTGTTGCTAAAATTTGTTTCATTACGCCGAAACAGCTCAAACTCGCTTCGCTCAAACAGTGATCTGTTTTAACGGCTTCATTACTCAAATTTCTTAACGCCAACAAAATAAGGCTGAGTCCAGCTGACGCAGCTACTGTTAATATTTGAGATGTTTTATTACCAATACCTTTGTATTTAATTTCTTACAGTTGTATAACCGACTTTCCGCACCTGTGTAGCTAAAACCGAGTAATTTATTAAACCACTGTTTATGAGGCGTTTATTCAAGGAGATAGTATTTCCTAACTTCTTGCCCCAGTAACCTAATGACCTTTGTATGCATCTCATTCATATTAAGAATGAGCATAGGTTGTTCTTGATTAACCCACAAGCAGTGAATGCCTCTAAAAAACTCGAAAATCCATTTCATTGTGGGTTTTTGAGTTTCTTTTTTAGTTTGATCCAGGACAAACTCCTTTTCCTGCTGCAGGTTTTTTCTTAATTCTCTCTCCAAAGCTGCATACACCATCAGCGACAATGCCATAATCATGAGTATAGCTTCAAGTCTCTCTGGCTTTTTTACAAAGAAGCTATCAGCAAGGAAAGCTTTATCTTTCAAAAACCTAAAACCTTTCTCGACATTAGATTGTCCTTTGTAAGCCAGTAGTTTATGTCCATTCCCCCACCTTTGTGCTGTATCATTGGAAGCAATCACAAACTTGCCCTGTTTTTGTCTTAGTTGTTCATAGTGTGTGAGTTTGGTTAGTGGACACCCTGTAATACGATACCCTATGGTCTGTTTTTGAGCTCCTTTGGGAGGTTTACCTGGTTTTTTAAACCCCTTGACTTGTTGAAAATTCAGGTCTTCTATTGACAAGTACTGGCACTTTTTTGAAAATTGTTCCCAGGCTTTTTCTGCATCCTGTTTACAGCTAAAAACCTTTTTGCAAAGCTTGATAAAGTCTTGGTGCTCTTCACTGCTTTTTTTTAGGTAACGTTTTTTCAAACTATGAACATCCCGCTTATAACCTGCCTCAGAAAAGACAACCATCCATTCTTGTCTTACACCTCCATAGCTGTTGCATACTTTCTGGTAGCGGTAGTTTTTCAATTTTTCTTCTGTGAAGAATTGCATATGCTCTGGCTGTACCTGTAGGAGTAATTCTTGAACAGCAGTAAGCTTGGAAGGAACACGGGTGATCCAATAATGCCGACCTGAGATTTTACCGATGGTTTCCTCAGTGTATAAGGCACTATCTGCCACCCAACATATAGGCTGACCATTATTCTGCAAACGTTCTACATAATCATCAATGGTTTGACCAAAGCTTGTTTGGTCACTTGTATTGCCATGCAAACCTTCCATAAGCAAAGGTATGCCTGAGGAGTTTTCTACTACCAAGTTAAGCATTACCTGATTTAGGTCAGGGCGGTGATCCCGGCTGTAACCTTGGGTGATGTGAAGGCAAGAAACCTCTGCTTCGTTAAGTTCACTATTATATTGCCCTTCCAACCCAAAACTGGTCGCATCCAAGTGGCGAAACTCTGAGTCTACTTCTTCTGACAAACCCAGTATTTCATAACTCTGTGCAGCCAAATGGCTGAATAACTCACTTACACCAAAGGCATACAAATCATCCAAGCAACGACCAAGACGATCATCATTGAACATTTCTGCGCTTAGATTTTCTCCTAATAAGTGAGCAACAGGCTTATCAGAAAAAAAATGAGGACTCAGGTATAAGCGACGCTCGGCAAAACCTAAACCATTTAAAATCAAGGCTTTGACGCAAGTACCTGTGCTTACTTGATGAAGCCCATTGGTGTTAGGTAAAAGCTCATCTATTTTAGAGCTCAAGTTTAAACGATCACACATGCCACTTACCAACCCTAAGTGGTCAAGGTTTTTACTTATGGGAAATGATTGCATACCAAAAAGTAAAACTTTTGGTCGACATAAAAAAATAATGCTTTTGCAATCAAGTGATTACATCAATTATTTGTTTTCCCGAACATACGTGCGGAAAGTCGGGTATAAAAAAGACGACTGTAAGAAAATGTTCGTATTATTATTTAGAGGCATTTGAAGTAATTTAGCCAATATCATAAAAGGCTAAAGTCGAGCTTAGTAGGAAAACTAAGTTACCTTTCAGTTAAGAGTTTGTTGGGGTTTTCGTTTTTGAGAGTAATTGTGATGAATTTGCTAGTAGTACTTTGTTAGGCAAAGTCGTGCTAGGACTCCAAAGGATGAAGCCCCAAGTTGTAGAGTAGTTTTAATGCCCCTGCTTAGCTTTGTTTACGTGCCTGGCACAAACACCAGGAATTGAGTTTACTGTCACGCATACCTTTCTCTAAATATTGATTATTCAAAAGCTCTAAAATCAGGGCTTTTATTGTTTTTTGTCTTTCTCACCCTTACAAAGCAATACTTTTATTTAAAGTGTACATATAAATTGTCAAACAAAGGCAATTGGTATGATTTTTTAGCATAGCAAACCAACGACTAATACACTTTTAGAGCAGCACTATCACACACTCTATTTGTGAACATTCCCTAAATAAAAGTAATTGACAACCAACATAAATAAAGTATTATCGCTAAATACTTGTGATTGCTAAAAATTAGTGATATAATTCATTTTGTAAAGGGGTATTCTCAGATGATACTGGCTGAAACTCAATGAAATCTGAGGATTAAATACCTGATTTATATTTTGTTGGAAAAACATTTATTCTATATCTTTGGCAGATAATAGGCAGGTGGACTACTAATATGAAATAGTTGTTATTTGTATATTGAGGGGAGGTTTTAGTCAAGTATTTGTTGATGTCATCTGTGATTGAATAGCTGGATTTATGCTTGAAATACACAAATATTATAAAATGTTGAAGGATGAGAGCATTATATTGTCTCACAACGGAGCATTAGATAGCGAAGTCATCGACCTTCTCTTAGATTTGACAGATAAAAAACTGACCAAATTAAAAATAAGAAGAGGAGTTAGAAAGAAAATATTTAACATACTCGTAGAATGCCTACAAAACACCCTTCATTATATCAAAGAATTCGACGAAGATATTCCCATTGTTCATTCGCCTTTCTTAATTGTTATAAAAAAAGAGAATAGCTTCATAATCTCAACCGGAAACTTTGTAACTGAGGACAGAGCTGAATTTCTGAAAACTAAGTTAAGCGAGATTAACACCCTTTCTCAAGAAGACCTACAAAAACATTATATACAAGCTTTGGATAAAAAAACCCTCCCTACCGAAGGTGGCGCTGGTTTAGGGCTGGTAGATATCGTGAGAAGGTCAAAACACAGGGTATTGTTTGATTTTCAGGAAATTATTACCTCCGGCGACCGCCTACCCAACGACAATACAAGTGATGTAGGTGTAATGGAAGACAAGGAAACTTACTTGCTCTTTAATCTTCAAATTGAAGTGGCACGTTAAATTTTGCATTTTGTAGAAATTTTTGATTGATTGTAATATATGGAAAATATTTCAATACAAGGTACTTCTAAAACTCCTAACGTAAACTTTGATGTGTCATCAGGTATATTAGAGATCAGTGGACGATCGATACCTGAAAACTCATATCAATTTTATGAGCCCTTGCTATCGTGGTTAGACAAATATGCATCTCAACCACAAGGAACCACCGAACTAACATTCAAACTGGATTACTTCAATACCAGCTCTTCTATGTATATTTTGGGTATTCTAAAAAAACTTGAAAAGTTATATCTTGCGGGGCATAAGGCAGAAGTAAAATGGTATTATGACATAGATGATGAGGATATGCTTCAAACAGGTGAAGACCTGAAACAGATAGTTAAACTACCCATTGATATGGTAGAACTGGATGCAGAAGAAGACGAAGATTAAAGGCAAATAACATTTGCCTTTTTTTTATCGCCCCCTTATCATTCATTTTATATATATAGGCACATTTTCTTCGTCCTTATCCATCCACTCAATAAGAGTGTAATACAAATATAGTAGGCTGCTTGTGCAAATCAGGTAAGCTCCCCTTCCATTGTCCTATAGTTTTAGTAGCAATAAAAGCCTCTGGCGCAGTAATGTTGGCTGCCACACACAACAAAGTATTTTTTCGGCAGTGTTGTACCAAGTCTTTCATCAATTGATTATTACGAAAAGGAGTTTCCATAAAAATCTGGGTTTGCTGCTGACTTGCCGATGCTTTCTCTAGCTGCTTAATCGCCTTGCTTCTTTGGTCTTTGGCAATGGGCAAATAACCCTTAAAAGCAAAAGACTGCCCGTTCATGCCTGAAGCCATTAACGCCAAAAATATAGACGAAGGCCCTACCAAAGGCACTACATCCACTCCCAACTGATGCCCAAAACTCACTACTTTTGCCCCTGGGTCGGCTATGCCAGGGCACCCTGCCTCTGAAATAATGCCCACATCTTTGCCTTGCAACAATACTTGAGTATTTTTTTTGATCTCATCGGTAGCAGTATGTTTATCTATCAGATAAAAGGTAAGCTGAGAAATATCAACCCCCAACTTAAGACTACTGATAAAACGACGTGCTGTTCTCACATTTTCCACAAAAAAATGGGTAATATCAGCCAATTTATGAATGGTATACTGAGGCAATACTTCTGCTTGAGTATCAGGTGCCAGTACGGTGGGTATCAGGTATATTTTACCTTTGTCAGACATAGAGTATATTAATTGAGAATGATATTTATCCTTGTAAAAACGTAAGTAACATTTCCAAAAACTCCGCTGGACTTTCGGCATGTACCCAATGTCCGGCATTCTCTACAGTTTGTAGTGTTGCCTGTGGAAAATGCTGATGAATCACCGCTTCATCATCCTCTTTAATATAGTTTGATTTACGCCCTCTGATAAACAAAGTAGTTCCTTCGTACTGCTTGTCTTCGGTAAGTCCTCCGCTTACATTGGTCAAATTTTCACCAATGACTGGTAAGTTAATACGCCATTCAAAGTTTTTCTCCTCATTACGATAAAGGTTTTTCAACAAAAACTGTCTTACCCCTACCTCATCTATATAAGCCGCCAATTGCTCATCGGCTGCTTTGCGCGAATTAACCTGGCTTAAATCAAGCGCATTTAGCCCAGCCACAATTTTATCGTGATGAATAGGGTAAGTCTTGGGAGCAATGTCCACTACAACTAGTTTTTCTATTTTAGAGGGAGTGTGGTTCACCGCATAGTTCATGGCTGTTTTGCCACCCATCGAGTGCCCAATCAACACAAAGTCTTGCAACTGGTGTTGTTCTACAAACTCGTGCAAATCGTCACTCATTGCCTCATAGTTCCATTGATCGCTCCAGGGCGAACGTCCATGGTTGCGTTGATCTATCAAGTATACCTGGTATTGTTCAGCAAGTTTTTTACCTATAGTAAGCCAGTTATCAGACGAACCAAACAAACCGTGTAAAATCAATAAGGGCGTGCCTTCGCCAAAAGTTTTATAGTGTAGTTCCATGTTTCTTAAAAATAGTTACAAGCTACAAGTCACAAGCTACAAGTATTTACAAAATAAAACTTGTCACTTGAAGCAGCTCTAAGTTTGAGCCTCAAAAGTAACAGATAAGCCTCGAAATAAAAAAGCCCCCTGCAAAAGGAGGCTTTTTTGTTGATTATTTAAGTAATTACTTTATCACTTGTAATTACTCTACCCAGCTTTTAACTGAGCTCAGCACAGTAAAACTGTAGCTTCGGTTTTTCAAAAGTATCGTCATCGCCTCAGCTCGTGGAGACACGAGCTGATCGAAACCCTGAAAAACACTATTTACAGACGCTAAGACGAGGCGATTTAACTTTGCTGAGCACCGATATTTATCGGCATCTAAGGACTCGTAAACTCGGTTGTGAAGACACAAACCGAGGCGAAAAAATAGTAGGATAGAGTAACTTGTAATTTCTTTGGCTTACTTGAAAATATAACGTACGCCAACTTGCATTTGCCATCTTGAGCTACGGAAACCGCTGTCGTCAAAGTTAGCATAAGCAGGATCGTTTTTTTGTACACCGTTGTAAGTAAACTGAGGAGTAGTGCCATCGGCTGCTCTTCCTTCGTAGTTTATCAACTGAAACTCAGAACTTACCGTGCGAAGTTGTCCCCACTCGCTGTTTAGCATGTTACCCCAGTTAAAAATGTCTAAGGTAAATTGTAGGATGTTTTTATGACCCTTGGCTGTTTTTACATAAAACTCTTGCAAGAAACGTAAGTCAATAAAGCTTAAGAAAGGAGCACGGTTCATATTACGTTCAGCATACTGCCCACGACGAGTGCTTAAGTATTTATCGCTTTCAATAAATGAATCTAATTCCGTCCATTGCTGTGCCGCAGTTTTGGTTACATTATTATTATCATCGGTAATGTCTACTAGGTTGATCTCAGAAGCATTACGAGGCACGTAAATCAATGAACGCTCACGAGAATCTTCGTTGGTAAGGTTACCGTTGTCGTTGTATATATAAGAATAAGGACGTCCAGACTGTCCGGTAAATACCAAGCCAATTTGAGAAGCACCAAACCCAGCATACTCTTTTCGGTAAGATACCTGTGCTAACACACGGCTACCTGCCGAAAAAGCAGAACGTTGAATTTCGTTCATATTGTTACGTCCATTCACTGTATGTAAACCTCTCCACTGTGAGGAGTTTTGAGAAGAAGTACCATCAAATACACTGTAAGAGTCACCATAAGAATAAGAAACAGCAAAGCTCAAACCATTGTCAAATGGCTTTTGAATTTGTGCCACAATGTTATAAGCATACCCTTTGTCGGTAGAGCTCGCCAATAAAATACGCCCATAAGTATCATCAATCTCATCACGACGATCATATACCGGACGGTTATCAGCTCCAGTTAAATTACTCGTAGAAGGCTTAAGATTTACGTTTTGATAAGTAGGTGCACTTAATACTTTGGTATACAAGAATTCAAGCGTACCAATCATTCCCCAAGGAAGCTTATAATCTACTGCAATGTCAGCTTTTAATACCTGTGGAATTTTGAAATCCTCAGCAAACAAATCTATAGAACCTGAGGGTGTTACATTGCCAGGGTCAATTGCTCCAGGAGATTGGCTGTTCACATCAGGGTTAAACACATCGGTACCATTAAATACACCACCTACGTTCAAACCGTAGTTGTTAAAAGCACCACCTGGCCATACCAAAGGTACCCGACTGGTAAACACACCCACTCCACCACGCAATTGTAGGGTTTGATCTCCGTTTACGTCATAGTTAAATCCAAAACGAGGAGAAATCATTACCTGTGGCTTGATAAATGACCCGGTTCTGGCACCTTTCAAGTCATAATTTTGTGACAACAAAGGAACCGTGGTATTGTTGAATGCCTCGTTGGTAGGCGTATTCTGAAAGATAGGAATATCAACTCTAATTCCTGCGGTCAGTTTTAAACGATCATTTGCTTGGTATTCGTCTTGTACATAAAAACCAATTTGCCCAGCGTTGAACTTAGCAATGGCTTGTGAGTTATCCCCTACTATATTGTCTACCTGCGAATAGTTTCTGCTATAATCAGTAGATGGCTGATCGGTTAAGAAATCGTTGAGGCTACTGAACTCATAACTTCCGTAGTTGAAGGCAATAAATAAGTTACCAATGCTATAAAACTCATTGTGCGTACCAATAGTGATGGTGTGTTTGCCTTTGTAGATCTCAAAGTCATTAGTAATTGTAAATACATCTTGAGTAAGCAGGTTGGCAGTAGAGAATGGCTCAGAGCCAAAAGTAATTGTTCCCTGACCATCACTTATTTCTACCCTTGGAAATGGGTTACCCGTAGGGTCACGATCATCTTTTACCCTGGTGTAGCCTGCGGTAAATTTATTGGCGTAAGAGTTTCCAAAAGAGCTTCTCAATTCTAAAGCAGCAGAGGTAGTGTTAGAGGTAAAAGATTCTGCTCCATTTTGGAAGTTGATATTTTGGGTTCCAGACTGGAATCGTTCTTGGTTACGAGCACCAGTGTTAGAAATACGGAATGTTAAGCGGTGATTTTTGTTAATGTTATAGTCAACACGAGCTAAAAACCTTTCAGCATTCAAAAAAGAATTATTTTGAATGTACCCACCTGGATCATAACCATAACCATTCAACTTGGATACCAACTGGTTTAAGTCAGTAATAGAAGAGTTTCCTTGGTAAGTACTGGCATTGAATGGCAGAGGAGTTTCGTCTCTTTGCAGCTCGGCGCTTAAAAAGAAAAACAACTTATCTTTGATGATAGGCCCACCTAAACGTACCCCATAAGTCATGGCCGAAAAATCAGGCAAACCAGCACGTTGGGTTGCAATGTCGCCTTTTTCTATGGGAGTGATACCAGCCATGTCCTGATTACGGAAAAAACCATACACAGAACCTTCAAACTTGTTAGAACCACTACGGGTTACGGCATTGATAGAACCACCCGCAAAACCAGATTGGCGTACATCAAAGGGAGCTACCGATACCTGAAACTGCTCAATGGCATCGATACTAATGGGAGCTACACCAGTTTGTCCACCGTTGGTACCACTACCCGACAAGCCAAAAACGTCGTTGTTTACGGCTCCATCAATATAGATGGCATTATAACGGTTGTTTTGTCCGGCTACTGATACCGAAAATCCATCGTCGCCTTCTGAAAGATTGGCGGTAGGCTCTAAACGGGCAAAGTCGGCAATAGAACGCGATACAGTAGGCGTTTCGTTGATTCGCTGCTCGTTTACAATGGTTTGAATACCTGTACGGTTTCCATCAAACACATCGTCTTTACGACCTACTACTTCTACTGCCTTCAATGTAGCAGCATCAGAAAGCATTTTAATGGTAAGGTTCAAGGTTTGCCCCAAAGCCAATACTATTCCGCTTCTTTCATTGTTTTTGAAACCTATGTAAGAGACGGTGATTTTGTAAGGTCCTCCTACTCTCATATTTGAAAGTCGAAAGCGACCATTTACATTGGTAGCAACCCCGTACTGGGTACCTGAGGGGATATGCACAGCTACTACAGTAGCTCCCACAAGGGCTTCCCCCTTATCATCCTCAATTTTCCCCGAAAGGGCTGAGGTAGTGACCCCTTGAGCAAATGTTTGGTTTGCTCCTAAAATCAATGCCATGATGAATGACAATGTAAGTAAAACTTTTTTCATAATATGACGTTTAAACATTCCTTTTGTGATATTGGCTGCAAAACTACAGTATTTGGTTCCGAGAAAAACAGCATCTCATATTAAATAATTGTTAAGGTAATAAAGATATGAATTTACCCTGCTTTATTTGGGAAAAAAGTTGAAGTTTTCTAAGTTCGGGGGTTTTTATCCAAACATAAAATTGTATCTAATGAAGAAAGATTTGAACACACCCAAATTTCTAAAATATGCGCTTACACTACTCCTATCATCAATATATTCAGGTACTCTAGCTCAGAATAACCAAATTTTAAACAATAAAATCCGCAAAATCACAGAAAATAAATATAACAACCTTGACAAACTCTACAAATATCTTCACGCCAACCCGGAGGTTTCTTTTCAAGAAAAAAACACGTCAAGACGGGTAGCCAATGAACTAAAGAAACTTGGTTTTCAGGTGACCGAAAATTTTGGAGGTTATGGTGTCGTGGGAGTTTACAAAAATGGCAATGGACCTACTATTATGGTCAGGGCTGATATGGATGCGCTCCCAGTGAAAGAACAAACAGGCTTGCCTTATGCCAGCAAAAAAACCACTCAAGATGATTTGGGCAAGGTGGTACCTGTCATGCACGCCTGTGGGCACGACATTCACATGTCGGTCATGATTGGAACAGCCCAAACCTTGATTGCGCTAAAATCATCTTGGAAAGGCACTTTATTATTTATAGGACAACCTGCCGAAGAACGCAGCGGTGGAGCCATTGCCATGCTTAAACAAGGGTTGTTTGAGAAATTTCCCCGTCCCGACTATGTATTATCTTTGCATGCCTCGGCAAGCCTGGCCGCCGGAAAGGTAGCCTACAAAACCGGTCCGGCACTTGCCAATGTAGACATGGTAGATATTTTTGTCTATGGTGAAGGCGGACATGGGGCTTACCCTCATACTACCAAAGATCCTATAGTGCTTGCTTCACGCATTGTTATGGCTTTACAAACTATAGTGAGCCGGGTAATTTCCCCCTTCGAACCAGCCGTAGTTACTGTAGGAGCCTTTCACGCAGGTACCAAACATAACATTATTTCAGGCGAAGCCCATCTTCAACTTACTTTGCGCTCTTACAGCGATGAAGTACGTAATAAAACAATTGCTGAGATTAAACGAATGATTAAGCACATTGCTATTTCGGCAGGTATACCCAAAAACAAACTACCTAAAATGGTGTTACGTGACGAATACACGCCTGTTACTTTCAACCATGTGGCATTGACCAAACGCCTGAAGAAGGTGGCAACGGGTATATTGGGTAAACAAAACACTGAAGACGCCAAAGCAGTAATGGCAGGTGAAGATTTTGGTAGATTTGGACGAACTAAAGCCAACATTCCAATTTGTTTGTTTTGGTTGGGCACCGTTGACCCTGCAAAAGTAGCCAAGTATAAAAAAGCAGGTAAACAGTTGCCATCACTTCATTCAGCCTTTTTTGCCCCTGTACCCGAAAAATCTATCAAAACTGGAGTACAAACCCTGACTGCGTCGGTAATTGATTTATTGAATAATAAATAATACTCCATAAAAAAACGCCTAAACGAGCGTTGCTCTCGCTTAGGCGTACATTCAATCAGTGCCTGATTCCTGATTGTAATAAATGTATAGCTGAATATATATAGTTCGTTATCCTTTGTTAGAGTATACCCTCTCCCTACCCCAATGGTTAGCTTTTTTCGGTAGATACACCCATACCGTCGGTAAGTACCCAACTAGCATAGATAAGTGGAAATAGAGCAAATTCAGCCATTAATAAACCTTGGATTCAGAGAAATAATTGCCCATAAAAAAACGCCTAAACGAGTGTTGAGCTCATTTAGACGTACATTTTAAATGTCAACCAGTGCCTGATTCCTGATTGCAATAAATATATAGCTTTAATATATATAGTTCGTTATCCTTTGTTAGAGTATACCCCCTACCCACCCCAATGGTTGGCTTTTTTCGGTAGATACACCCATACCGTCGGTAAGCAACCAAACAGGGTGGACAAATGAAAATCCAATAAGTTCAACCATTAATGAACCTTGGATTCCGAGAAATAATTGCCCACAAAAAAACGCCTAAACGAGTGCTGCGCTCATTTAGACGTACATTTTAAATGTCAACCAGTGCCTGATTCCTGATTGTAATAAATGTATAGCTGAATATATATAGTTCGTTATCCTTTGTTAGAGTATACCCCCTCCCTACCCCAATGGTTAGCTTTTTTCGGTAGATACACCCATACCGTCGGTAAGTACCCAACTAGCATAGATAAGTGGAAATAGAGCAAATTCAGCCATTAATAAACCTTGGATTCAGAGAAATAATTGCCCATAAAAAAACGCCTAAACGAGTGTTGAGCTCATTTAGACGTACATTTTAAATGTCAACCAGTGCCTGATTCCTGATTGCAATAAATATATAGCTTTAATATATATAGTTCGTTATCCTTTGTTAGAGTATACCCCCTACCCACCCCAATGGTTGGCTTTTTTCGGTAGATACACCCATACCGTCGGTAAGCAACCAAACAGGGTGGACAAATGAAAATCCAATAAGTTCAACCATTAATGAACCTTGGATTCCGAGAAATAATTGCCCACAAAAAAACGCCTAAACGAGTGCTGCGCTCATTTAGACGTACATTTTAAATGTCAACCAGTGCCTGATTCCTGATTGCAATAAATATATAGCTTTAATATATATAGTTCGTTATCCTTTGTTAGAGTATACCCCCTACCCACCCCAATAGTTGGCTTTTTTCGGTAGATACACCCATACCGTCGGTAAGCAACCAAACAAGATGGACAAATGAAAATCCAATAAGTTCAACCATCAATGGGCTTTAGATGCAGGAAAATAATTGCCCACAAAAAAACGCCTAAACGAGTGCTGCGCTCATTTAGACGTAAACAAAAATTTGAAACCGTACACTTTTTTATAGCAGATAAGTCTTGATTTTTTTAATACAGTATAAAAATAGCTACTAATCTACTGAGTTGTAGAGTAAAACCTGGTTTCGTTTCCCTCAGGCATCCGTTCATTTCCCCGAATCAAGTTCGGGATCATGGATTTTCTTTAGCCAAAAAAACGAACCAAAAAAAGCCACCGCTTATATCTTTACCTTATCTTAAAATAACACATAAATCATTATATTAGATAAAACCTAAATGGTAGATGATTACAATAGTTCTTACATAGCCGCCGCTAAGTACTATCACAAGATAGATACAGCACTACAGAGATCACAATCATCTACCTTTCTACTCTAAATTGAATTAAGTATCCAAGGCATAGATGTGTTCTATAGCCTGCATCTCATAAGTGAAGTTGAGTAAGAAGTAGGTGATTCATCGTTTAATTTTATGCCTTATGAAAAAAATAACTTTCGTTCAAGTTGGGATTGCTTTAGATATATCCAAAGCAGATTTTAGAGCTTGTATTATGGGTAGCAATGGTCAGAAAGTTTTTAAAGTAATTGCCAGCCGGAAGTTTTCAAATAATACCAAAGGTTTTAGCGAATTTAACCATTGGGTACAAAAAAACCTAAATAAACACTCAATAACAGAGGCTGAATATTTAATGGAAGCTACAGGTGTTTACCACGAAAACCTAGCTTGGACACTTTATGAAAAAGCACATAAAGTAATCGTGGTGTTACCTAATCAAGCAAAAGCATTCTTGAAAAGTGAGGGGATCAAGAGCAAAACTGATAAGATAGATGCCCAAGGTTTGGCAAAAATGGTGCTCGTCAAAAACCTTCGTTATTGGAAACCAATTAGTCCTGTTTTAAAGGAATTACGCACAATCACGCGTTATTATGAGGTTATTCAAAAAGAACTCACTCAAAATTATAATCGCCTACATGCGCTTGAGCATAGCCATGACCCTAATAAGTTTGTCCTAAAACAACTTAAAAACCACCTCAAATTTCTCGAGAAGCAAAAAGAAAGCGTTCATCAACAGATTTTAGAAACTACCAAGAAAGATGAGGTGTTACACGAAAAAATGAAGCGTTTAACTACTATTTATGGAATAGGTATTTTAACTGTTGCGGTGGTTGTCGCTGAAACTAATGGCTTTGAGCTATAGCAGCCAGAAACAACTTACTAGCTATGCAGGGTATGATATTGTTGAACATCAATCAGGAAAATATGTTGGGCAAACACGTATATCTAAAAAAGGAAATACACATATTAGAAGAGCTTTACACTTTCCTGCCCTCAAGACAGTCAAGCAAGAAAATATTTTTCAGGAATTATATTCAAGAGTATTTGAACGAACCAAGAAAAAGATGAAAGCCTATACAGCAGTACAAAGGAAACTTCTGGTAGTGATGTATACTTTATGGAAAAAAGAAGAAAACTTTGATCTCAACTATGCAAAACAAAAAGTTGTAGAAGAGCAAGAATGCCCTCCTACACTAGGTAGTTATTAAATAACTCCTTTTGGGTAAAGTAAAGATAAAACCGTTTTTTAAAATAAACTCAAAATCTTGAAAAAATTATATCAAAAAGCTTGATTTCGCAGATAGTATCTGTAGTTTGCTTGGCTAAAATTTGTTTCATTACGCCGAACCGCAGGGCGAAGCCCAAGTTTTAAAATCCCGAACTTGATTCGGGGCTCTGCCTTTTCGGCTAAACAGCTCAAACGTTCCCTCGTTCCTCGGTCAGTGATCTGTTTAGCTTACGCAGAGCTCGGCGCAGCAAAGCTGCAGCCTCGGTTTTACGGCTTCATTGCTCAAACCGATAGCTACAGCTTCGCTGTGCTGAGCTCACCGAAGGTAATTTCTTAACGCCCACAAACTAAGGCGGAAAGTAAAGGCGCTGTTTTTCAAGCACTTTTGAGACTGATAAAATTAAACTCTATAAAAGTATTAGTAGTGAAAAATTAGTGTACGGTTTTGAAAAACAAAAATAAGAAGGCTTGTTTTTTAGTTTTTTATGCCTTGCTGTTTTTGTTGAATCTTTTCTTTAAACTTTCCTGCCATTTTATCAAAACGTCCCTTTTTAAAAATGTTAGTACCTAGATCAACGCCTTTGCGCAGTTCTTTTTGCTCTTCTTCGGGCAGCGCTATAAAATCTTTACATTCGTCAGAACAACAGTCATTGTATTTTTCAGCGCACTCTTCACACTGAATAAATAGCAGATGGCAAGCATCATTTACACAGTTAGTATGGGTATCGCAAAGTTTGCCACACTGATGACAATGGCTGATTACGTCATCAGTAATACGCTCGCCCAAGCGTTCGTCAAATACAAAGTTTTTTCCAATAAACTTATTTTCAACTCCTTTCTTTCTGGCATCCTGGGCGTATTTTATAATTCCCCCCTCAAGCTGAAATACTCGTTTAAACCCCTTGTGCTTAAAATAAGCACTGGCTTTTTCGCAACGAATGCCCCCTGTGCAATACATCAACAGGTTTTTGTCTTCTTTGTGCTCCTCGATCATGTCTTCTATAATGGGCAATGAGTCGCGGAAAGTATCTACATCGGGGGTGATGGCTCCTTTGAAATGCCCCACTTCGGTTTCGTAGTGGTTGCGCATGTCTATAATGATGGTATTGGGGTCTTCAGCAAGTTGGTTAAACCCTTCAGCATCTACATGTTGTCCTTTATTGGTTACGTCAAAAGTTTCATCATTGAGTCCATCGGCAAGCACTTTTTCACGCACTTTTATTTTAAGCTTATAAAACGATTTACCATCATCTTCTACTGCTACATTTAGGCGAACTCCATCTAGCCAGTGGGTGCTGTATAAGTCAGCTTTGAAAGCCTCAAAATTTGAAGCAGGCACGCTCAATTGAGCATTGACACCTTCTTTGGCAAGGTAAATACGCCCAAACACGCCTAACTTGTCCCAACGCAGGTACAAATCGTCACGAAAGGTTTCTGGGCTTTCTAATTGATGATACTGATAAAACGATATGGTCAACCGTTCTTCTTTGCTTTCTTTCAGCTTTTCCTTAAGAACGCGTTTGTCTATTTTGTTATGTAATGCCATAATAACTTGCAAGGTTATCAGCCTGCGCCCTATTGAGCAGCAAACCTTAAATGATTTATTTGAGCAACAAAATTACAAATTTTAGGAGAACTATCTGTGAAAGGTAAGGTTTGATTGTAAAATGGGGGTATCATGCAGTGATTTGCCCACTATAATATGATGGCTACATACTACACCCAAGTACGCACTATAAGGGGTGACCAATGAAAAGTAACAAGAATAAGGATTGATTACTACAACTAATGTAACAAAGCCGAAAACTCAGGAAAATACCACTTATTTTATCACCCTACCCCTGTTTATTGAGATAGACGTTTAGTATATGAAATAAACAGTTGCAATACTCAACTTCACTTATTTCAACCAATACACATCTCGTGACTATTTTGTAAAAAAGTACTTTTTTAAACTAAAGTTGTATAAATTGCTTTCAACAAAGGGTATTTATATAGATACCCTACTGATTCATCAAATTAATATTTTATTATTTATGAAAAATTTTAAACAATTACAAAATGTAACTACGCTTGATAAAAAAGCGCAACAAAATGTAAAAGGTGGTTGGCTCGATAGAAGCTGCCCTCGTCCTGGAATGTGGTGGTGTGAGCCCGGTAGATGTGTACCTCGTGGTTGGCAATGTCCTTAATCTTGGAGCATTAACTCCTTTAATAATTCCACAACACAATTATTCACCATTTTTATATTATACACTATTATGAAAAATTTCAAGAAAAATCAGATCGACAAAAAAGATTTACAAGCAATCAAAGGTGGACGCTACCCAATTAGCGAAGCTGATTGCAGGAGATTTGGTGGTTACTGGGATCGCAGACGCAGATTTTGCATCTTTCCCTAAGTTTTTAACAATGGTTAGTAATCACTACTGATCTTTTAGTTAAAAAAAACAAGAACTTATTATTCACCATTTTTATATTATACACTATTATGAAAAATTTCAAGAAAAATCAGATCGATAAAAAAGATTTACAAACAATCAAAGGTGGGTTTTACCCAATTAGCGAAGCCGATTGCAGAAGGTTTGGTGGTTACTGGGACCGAAGACGCAGATACTGTGTTCTTTACTAAGTTTTTAACCGTGGTTAGTAATCATTACTGGCCTTTTAATTAAAAAAACAAGAACTTATTATTCACCATTTTTATATTATATATACTATTATGAAAAATTTTAAGAACGCTGAAAAGCTTGACAAAAACGCACAAAAAGAAATCAAAGGCGGACGCTGGGGACGTTGTGACCGTCCTAACATGAGGTTTTGTGAGCCAGGTATTTGTGTACCTTACGGTTGGCAGTGCCCTTAATCTGATATACCATTACAATAGCCGCCTCCAAAGGCGGTTATTGTATTCAATTATATATAATAGTATTTAAAATCTCCAACAACCAAACTACGCACAACATACTATAAGTTTAAAATTTTTTCATGAATCTAAGAACACCTCAGGATGTGGCTATAATCCGGAGGTGTTTTTTTTGTTCGAAATAAACTAGAATCAGCATTTATAACTACCTGAAAATAAGCATACCATGAATTTTTAGCTACTTATAAACTGAGCCTGAAACTTGTTATAAGAGCTCAACAGAATGTAATGCTTTGGTATCTAAGGACTTGCCCCTAGAGCTATGAATTAATTACATTGAGTGATTGAGAAAAAAGAAACCCCCAAAAGACATAAAATCCTTTGAGGGTTTTGCTTATTGCTAGTGCATCAGGTACTAAGTTACTCACATATTATTTGGCGTCCCCGAATCAAGTTCGGCTCACAGCTCCGAGCTTGTTCTCGGAGGACTGTGAGCTTTTGCCCCCTGACTTCCTCGTAAAAAAATTAGATAGCTAAGGTTCCGATATGCATCGGAATTCAGAAAGCGAACTATCCGCCATTTTAACGACTCGTCAGAAAACAAAACCGAGCTTTTCGCGAGCTCAACGAAGTTAATTCATCCAAATTAATAGGCAACTTATTTAATCCCTAATGCACTAGGTACCGATTTACATCGGCACCTAAAAATTGATTATGTTTTCATTTACAATAGTGTAGTGCTTTTTAAGTCGATTAGGTCAAACTAGCCAAGCCTT
The DNA here is from genome assembly GCF_000169175.1 of Microscilla marina ATCC 23134. Classification (NCBI taxonomy): domain Bacteria; kingdom Pseudomonadati; phylum Bacteroidota; class Cytophagia; order Cytophagales; family Microscillaceae; genus Microscilla; species Microscilla marina. The sequence continues at coordinate 14,188 of NZ_AAWS01000029.1, read as the reverse complement.
ATAGATTATTGGCTCAATAAAAGCCACGTTTAGGGCTTTTAAGCAAAACAATCAAAAAACTCAACAGCTACCGACCACCGATTAAACACTATTAACTAACAAATCCATAAACCATTGAAAATAAGCATACTATGAATTTGTTAGTTGTCTATGGAACAGGGCGCAACTTGAAGCTTATCGCTTAAAGCTTGCCCTTGTGGGTGCTATGGACTATTTAGTATTTAATAAACTTCTTAGTCACGGTTTTGCCTCCACCGATGATACGGATAAAGTAAGTACCAGCTGGCAAGTCTGCAATGTCAATAGCAGTACCTGGGTTCATCTTTACAGTTTTAGCCAAACGACCATACATTGAAAAGATCATTACCTGACTTGCATCTTTGGTTTTACCGTTGGCTTTTACATACAACACCTTGTCGGCAGGGTTAGGATATACCGTATAACTGTCTGATTTGGTGTTTAGGTCGTGCGTTACAATATCGGTACCACGACTTGCCTGCGCACTGGTATTGTTGTTTTGCACACAGAAAACAATAGATTCTTCTCTGCCAAATTCTCCACCAGTAGCAATCATACCATTGACACCTGACAAGCTATAAGCACCTTCACCATAGCTACAGCAAATACCATCTCCGATACGGTCTTTGATAGTAAAAGTATAGTTACCAGTAGGCAGCTCGCTAAATACTTTGGTGATGTTAGAACCATCAGGCGTATTGTCAGCAGTATAACTCGCTGAATCTATAATATTACCTTCGGCATCTTTCAATTCCCAAGAAGTTTCCTCTGGGTAATTGTCAAAAGTAAGGTCAAGCGTAATGTCGCCCGCAGTACAGCTTCCTTCAGTGTTCAACAACATATCATCTACTGCTATGTTTGCCCAAAGGTAAGTGTTGGTAGCGCCTACAAATCGTAATTGAATACGTTTGCCAACATACGCTCTCAAATTCATACTTTCAGATTTCCACTCGGCTCCTTGGTTGCCGGTTTTACCCCATATAGCTGTCCACGAAGTACCATTGTCTACACTTATCTCCAGGTTCAACGTACCTGTTTTATAAGGAGAGTTCATGTAGTATTTGAAAGTAAATACTGGATTGTTGGCCTGTGAAAGGTCAAAACACGGAGAAGTAAGAATTGATGGTTGAAATGGGTTCCCTCTCCATGGGTGTACATAAGCATATCTTTTACCTTCGGTAGCCGGAGGCGCAATATTAGGGTTAGAGTAATCTCTTGGTCGAATAGAAGCCCAGCGTAAACCCCTGCTGTTGTTCTGTGTCCAAGCACCCAAACCTTTCTCAAAACCTTCGGTATAAGGGAAAGTAGTAATGCCATTGTCACAAGAAGCTACAGAATTGCTGATACAGAAAGAAGTAGACTCTTCTGTTCTGAATTTACCTCCGGTTACGATTACCCGATCGCCAATAGACAAAGTATAGAAAGCGTTGCCCAATAGACCATCTCCGTAAGAATCTTTGAAAGTAAAAGTATATTGACCATCAGGCAATTCAAAAGTTTTGCTGGTAGACGAACCATCAGGCGTATTGTCAGCCGTATAGCTTGCAGAATCTATCACATTACCTTCAGCATCTTTCAACTCCCAAGAAGTTTCTTCTGGGTAATTGTCAAAAGTGATGTTTAGAGAAAGTTTTCCTTCTAAACAAATCACAGGCTCTCCTAAAGAGATGCCATCAATTGCTACATCAGCTCTGGCGCCAAACTTCAATAAACGGTTGAATCTTAGCTGTACATTTTCGCCTACATATTGTGACAAGTTCAATTGCACCGAATTCCAATCGCTGCCTTGGTTACCTTTTTGTACCCATAATAGTTCCCAGGTTACTCCATTGTCTTTACTAATATCAAGGCTCACACCGCCTGGCTCGAAGAAGCCCTTCATGTGGTATTTAAAGCTAAAGATAGGATCTTTCAAATTGCTTAGGTTAAAGCAAGGCGAAATCAAAGACGCGCTTTTGCCAAAGAAACCAAACTTACGGGTCACATACGCATACTTTTCACCTTCAGCCGCAGCATCAGGTCCTGTGCTAAACTTTGGAGTAGATCCTGATCCAATTTTCCATTTCAGGGTTTTGCCATTTACAGGAGTCCAGTCACCAAAACCATCTTCAAATCCTTGAGTATAAGGGTAGTTCTCTATGCCATTCAAACAGAAAGGGCTGTTCAAAGTAGTAACTTCCAATACCTCACTCATTTCAGATTTGTTGCCACCAAAATCACGGGCTTTCAGAGAAAATTTATAAGTAGTAAGTGGAGTCAAACCAGTAGCTTTGTAAGTAATACCACTGATGATATCAATCAATTCACCATCGCGGTATATTTCATAACTTGCCACTCCTTGATCATCAGTAGCAGCAGTCCAGCTAATGGTTACATCTGAATAACCAGTGTCTATAATTGCCAATTGAGTAGGCGCAGAAGGAGGAATGCTGTCAGGCGTGCTTGTACCAATACGGAAAGAAGCCACTCGGCTACGGCGGGTACCTTCACCTTTGAAATACTCTCCAATGTGCCAAAACGTCAAGTCGTCCAAAGGATCAACCGTCAATTGAGCATAGTCACCATAACGACCATCGCCACGGTTTTCACGAGAATCGCCATCAGCAATTACATTTTCACCATAAGTCATTACACCTAATGGGTCTGAAGCCAAACGACCAGTGTAACGCAAAGAAGTGTGCTTGGTGCTACTTACTATAGTATACCCCAATCCAATGTTACCTTGTTTGTCCATCGCGATACTACCGCAATAAGCACTATGTCCATCAGGCTGAACATAAGTACCCTCTTGGTATATAGTCCAAGGCTGTCCGTCAGCACTTTGGCGCAACTCATACCAGCGAATACCCGCTTTAGTATCGTCTCCGCTAATATCTACTACAAAGTTGATCACCACCGCATTGTAGTTTTCAAAACGACGGTAGTTGGTCATGTACATCATAGTTGCCTGAATAGCATCCAGATTTGGTCCACTGCCTGGCTCATCAAGGTTTTGGAAAGAACCACCATTGAAGACTCCGTCAAAAGCAGTAGTAGTTAATTTTTGTGGCTCAGAGATGGTAGAATTTTCAGGGTTTGCCCAGTCTACATCAGTTGTCCATATTTTTAGGTGATCTTCGTCTACTCCAGCCCATCCATCATCTTGCATATAAATAATAGAGTGACCTACTCCTGCCGGAGGCAAAGAAGTACCTGTGGCATTGAAACCACCTGGGCTATAAAAACCGTTGTTGCTAATTCCAGGTAAAGGGAAACCAACAATAGTAGCTTCTTCTCCAGTCAACATTTTATCGCGCTCAAGCGCATATACTACTTGGCTAGTAGAAGGGCTGCTTTGGTCTTTGTTGGCAGTGATGTAATAACCATCATTCCAAATAGATAATTTCTCATAATCGGGGAAAGTACCCGTGTTAAATCGGTAAGTATGCCATCCATCGTTTACAGGGTCGGCACCTTTACATACTGCCAGTAATATGCCGTTAGGAGTATTACTAAACTGCATGATGATAAAACGGTTGGCAAAGTTGTCGTACACTACGATAGGATCACCAAGGGTTTCGCCAGGAAACAAAGTACCCAGTGAAGCTTCGGGCACCAATACGTTGCCGCTACGATCAAGTATACCAAAACCAGAGTTAAACGCATACACGTAGTGGTTAGGACCAATAGCCCCAGTAGGGTCATTGAGTACTGTACCTACGTGGGCATCAAAATTGGCAAGCGGTGTCAATGACCTGGTTTGCCCTTGAATTTGGCTTTGGTTTTTTGCCGCTTTTCTTGCCTGGTTAAGTCGGATTTGCTTCTCTATCAACAAGTCTTTGCCTTTAGGATAGCCTTTACCAGGTACGTAGTTGTTTTTACCTCTCCTCTTAGGAGGCGCTTTATGCTCCTGCCCTTTGGCAGAAATAATGTTATCCATTTTCGCTAGTGCTGGAATCTCTCGCACATAGGTACTGGACGCATGATAGTTTGCTTTTTGTGTGGTTTTCTGAGCATATACTCCATAACTACACGTAAGCAGGATAAAAATGAAACTTAGGATTTTTAATCGCATAAGTGAAAATATAATTTAGTGGTTTATTATTCTAGCAGGGTTAAGGCTTATTATTACCTTAGATTTAGTCCTTATGATTGGACTTTAAGCAATATAACTGCAACATATTACTTAACAGACTGGGAGACTCATTGCTCATACAGTCTGGTTAGCATAGTCTATGATCGTTTCATTATGTGCTGGCTTGAAGGTACACGAAATACAAATTGGCTGCATAGATAAGGTATTTTATTGAGTATGCAAAAAACATTGCAATAAAATACATATAACAATATACTTAAAAGTTAAATCTGCTTACTGTATTTTTTGCAGTATATTATTTGGCTCTAACAAATAATTTGGGTAGCATTTAAATGAACTATTCTATGATTTTTTTAATACTTTGAAGTAGATAATCCTATTTATAAAGTACTGACTAACAATATATTGGCTAAGAAAAATTCAATAAAAGTGTCAAAAAAAACAATAGGCTAAATTATATGAATCTATGATCATATATAGGTTATATTATGTTGCTATACCTGACTGCTTTCACTAAGTAATGTAGTACTATTCCAATATTGTACACTGTGTAAAGTTTTTTTTTCTTCAAACATCTCTTTTTACTCCATAAATAAGAGCTTGTTTAAATTTTCGTTTAAAGGAGATTTTGTGACGAGTTTTTGGATTAGATGCGTCAAACCGAGCTCTGTTTCACCTTTGAAAATTAGCATTTAAACTAATTTTGAAGACGACAACATCTGGTAGATGTTGGGCGAGCCCCGTGTGACGGTAGCTATTGCTGATAAATTAACTTTGTTGAGCTCACCACAGCGAAGCTGCCCCGATGAATCGGATTTAGAGATAGGTTCGGTTTGACAATATATAATCTGAAAAGTCGCGTAAAAGACCTAATCAATGAACCGAGCCGAAGGCGAGTTTATAAATCCCGAACTTGTCTTCGGGGCCCAGCCTTTTCGGCTAATTTTAAACAAGCTCTAAAATGATCCCAAAGAAGGTAATCTCTGTTTGTTCCGTCTTGCGGAATCTCTGATTGAAGAAATACAACAATCAAAGGCAAAGTTCAGTGGATTAGCTGCATAGAGCTTGACCTTTTTCGCTCTGCGATGAAGTGGGCTTTGTAGCTTTAATCACTCTTTTTGCTCCACTTTTTATCTTTTGAAGAGGCTTTACAAACAAGTAAGGTTTTCGTGTAAACACCTAAGCATACCCAAAAGTATCATAAGTGCTATATAAGTAACCAACTGACCACACCAGACAGTGGCACCCAACAAAGAGCCTATATGCACTGAATGCCTCACGTTATTTTGGATAAAAACAACCTTACAAGTGGTTTGACCTTTTTACTGCCTTCCTTATAAAACACCCCATTACTTGTACAATATTAACTAGGTTACACTGTATATTAGCATTCACTATAAATAGTATAATTCAGACATTTTTAGTTGTAGAATAAAGTCTACATTTGCCTACGAAAACAAAAAAGACGTGAGTAGATCAAGTAGTATTAATGCTTTAAAATAATGCTTAGGTTAATGCTATTAAATATTGATTTACAACTACTTAAACATTTTAAAACTCAATAAATAATGCTAGCAGAAATACAGCGAAAAAAGTTGCGTTTCAATGATTCACCAACTTTTTAAGAGGCTTATTTCTCAGTAAACAAAATTTAATTATTATAAGAATGAAAAGGACTATTCAACTTAGGCTCTTAGTTTTATTTGTATTGGTGTTACAAATAGGTTGTGTAAAAAAGCAAACCGAAGTACAGCCGGGCAATGTCACACAAAAAGCTGATCTTGTAACGGAAACAGAAGCAAGAAAAATTGCTCAAAACTACAACTTAAGTGGGGCAAAGATTGCCTCAATCACCACGGCAAAAGTAAACGGATTGGCAGCAGTATATCTTGTCAATTTTGAGCGCAACCAAGGCTATGTGTTGGTATCTGCCGAACACAAAATGTCGCCAGTGCTTGCCTTTAATGACAAAGGTAGTTTTACTCTGGAAGACACTAAAGCACCAGGAGTAAGCGATTGGTTTCAACAAAGCAAGCAAGCTATAGCTCAATTGCGTGAAAACGGTAAGCCAGCCGATGCACAGATAAAAGCTCGATGGGAATGTGCTGTTAGTCTGAAAAGAAACGCACGTACTACTGGTTTTGAATATGTGCCTGCACTTACTTACTCTAAATGGGGGCAAGGTTGTTATTACAACGCTCAAACCCCTGTAAAAGAAAACCTACCTTGCGAACGTGCTTATACAGGCTGTGTAGCCACGGCAGTAGGTCAGGTACTTAGGTATTATTATGGAAACATTTGGCGTGAAGGCTACGAAGAAGCTAAAAACACGTCTATGGGACGCAGGTATGACTGGACCAAAATGAAGGATAAACTGACAGAGAATGAGTCTGATGGTATCAAAGGCATAGCCAAACTAATGAAAGACATTGGCGAAGATGTAAACATGTATTACACCGATAATGGATCTTTTTCGAGTGCACGTTTTTACGCTTACCCACGTTTTCATGATACTTACGGGTTTGACGCCAACACTTTACGTTTCATGAATTATTCGGCTGACCCAGCTGAGGTAAGTAAAAAATTAACTGAAGAACTTGACCAAAAACAGCTTTCGGTACTAGTAGGATACAACGACGAAGGAGCTGGCCATGTGTGGGTGTGTGATGGCTACTATAAGTACGATAACAGCGAATTGTTTTTACACATGAACTGGGGTTGGGACGGCAGACCTGACGATACCAATGGCACCAATGGTTGGTATTTATACAATAGTTTTAAACCAAGCGGACGTACATTCAACAACCGTGTAGGGGTAATCACAGGATTTAGAGTAAAGCCTTAAGCGCTTACTATTTATTTTACCAAAGCAACAACGGGGTAAGCTTTATAAGTTTGCCCCGTTTTTTTACGTTTCACTTTTGAGTGTCTTTTTCATTTAAATGGTAATCAACACTCTAAAATAGAGTTTACACAAACCCTGAAACGTTATCGTTTTTTGTCTCTCTCACATACCAATTAAGTAACCGAGGTGTACGGGCGCTAATTATTCTCCTCATTCATTTCAGCCACTTTATCTACAATCCCTTCCAATATCTGAGCGTCTTTTTCTATAGCATTGCCCACTACTATTACATCTGCCCCCGCTTGAAGGGCTTTCTGAGCGCGTTCGGGAGTATTGATACCTCCACCTATGATAATGGGTGCATCTACGCTTTTTCTAATCATACTGATCATTTTGGCACTAATAGGGTGCTCAGCACCGCTACCTCCATCGGCATAAATAAGCTGCAAGCCCAGCATTTCGCCTGCCAATGCAGTACACGCGGCTACTTCGGGTTTGTCGTGAGGAATGGGAGTAGTATTGCTAATATAAGATACGGTAGTTTGTCGTCCGCTCTCTACCAACATATACCCAGTAGGCAATACCTCCAGGTTGCTACGTTTAAGGATAGGTGCCGCTACTATTTGTTGTCCAATCAGAAAATCAGGGTTACGCCCCGATATCAACGACAAAAAGAGGATAGCATCGGCTGCCATATCGATGTGCATGTTGCTGCCTGGAAAAATAATGATGGGTTTTTGAACATGTTGCCGTAACCACTGTACAGTTTGCCCGAAGTTGTCGCCAGTAATGAGACTACCTCCCACAAAAATAAAATCTACTTTGGTAAAGGCAGGCATTTGTAAAAAAGCCTGCCCGGTATTTTCATCAAATTTATCAGGATCAATCAATAAAGCAAATGATTTAATCCCTTGTTTCCTTCTCTGAATGAGTGTTTGCAGTATCCTCTTCGACATTTTTTTCTTTATTGATTAGCGACTGTACGTAGTCATGCGCTACATCTCTTACTTTTTCGGCAGCATACGAAACTACTTCTCTGCCAACCCACATAAGCACTAACTTGCCCCAACTTTCTTTTTTTTCTACAGGAGGACAAATTATTGGAGCAGGCTCATCTACCTCATCTACTGGTTCATCCTTGCTTTTAGTAAGCGCACGTATTATCTGAAAAGTGACAAAAGCAGTTCCGGCAGCTAGTAATACAGTGCCAGTATCTTTTTTTATTTTGGTCAAATCATTTGTGACCAAAGCTTTTTGTTCTTTTGCCTTTTCTTTCAGGCTAGCACGCATTTGCGATACTTCCCCTACCGGGTTAGCAGCAAGCATTGACGATTCACTCTGGTAAGCGTTTGGGTTGTTGTTTTCGTTCTTTTTCATTGGAGTCTTTCTTTTCGGTTTGTGTTATCATTTGATACATGGTATGTTCAAAGCCACGCCTGATGGCGCGCTTTTTTAACCATAACAACGCCAAGAGCATCAAGTGGACTCCAGCTACTATCATAAATCCAATGTAGGATCCACCCAGTACTGAGTTGAGATAGTAAGCCAAGGTAAGATTCAAAAATACCATAACTATGGTTACAATTACCACCACAATGAGTAATTCGAACATTACAATTACCGCTTTGATAATTTGCTCTTGAGTATCCAGTTTTACCAACTCTACCTTGGTATCGATATAGTCAGCAAGATTATTGGTAAGCTTGTTAATATTGAATAATCCCAAAATTTGATAATGTGTTTGATATATCCCTAAATAAATTTTACCAAAAGTACAAAATAATAAATTATAGGAGTATGCATTCAGCACTAAATTTTAACTAATCACTGACAGTCAATTACTTAATAAACTACCCACACTTCTTTTTGTTTATGAGCAATCCAGGTCATTATTGAGTTAAAACGCCCCAAGGGCAACTTAAGCATTATTTATTTCGTAAGTTTCTTGCAAACACATAAGAAAATTATGCATCTTTGTTTTATGTATAACTCAGGAAAACTATAATCAATAAATTTTATGCGTTTAAAACTTTGGCAAAAGCCAAGCCCTGCTAAAAAAAAGGACTCTCCAAAAAAGCAAAAGAACAAAACCAAAGAGTGGATAAACTCTATTGTGTTTGCTGTAGTAGCAGCGACCCTCATTCGTTGGCTTATTATGTCGGCTTATACCATCCCTACTCCATCTATGGAAGGGTCATTGATGGTAGGCGATTTTTTGTTTGTAAGTAAACTTCATTATGGGGCACGTACACCCAACACCCCACTACGTTTACCCCTTACTCATAATACCATCTGGGGTACCAGTTTACCTTCTTACCTCAGTTGGATTCAACTACCTACATATCGTTTGCCAGGGTTTAGTCATATAAAAAACAACGATGTAGTGGTGTTTAACCTTCCATCTGACAGCATAGCCCGCCCAGTAGACATGCGCACCAATTATATAAAACGGTGCATGGGCATTGCGGGTGATACCCTCAAAATACACGACGCTGAAGTATACATCAATGGTAAAAAAGCGGCGTTGCCAACCAAGCTCCAGTTTCGCTACAAATTAGTAACCACCATACAAGTATCAAAACGTGCATTGGGCAAATACGATGTTTATTTTGGGGGCGAAAACAGCAACTTGCATTACCAAACCAACAATGGGCACCATGTATACCTTATATTTGCCACTCCCCAAAACATGGCTGCACTCAAAACTCAGTTAGGAAGTACGCTTCGTTCGCTCAAAATGCTTAAAGCAACCAAGGGGACATTATCTACCGAGATATACCCCAACAGCTATTGGAGGCACCTCAATAAAAAAGCCCGTCACCAAGCACAAGGCAAAAGGTATGCTTTGACGAAAATTCGTTGGAACATAGACTACTTTGGCCCCTTGGTTATTCCCGCCAAGGGCATGCGTGTGCACCTGACTAAAGAAAATATTATAAAATATGCTCCCATCATCAAAGAGTATGAGTACCACCAGGCGGTGGTGGTAGCTCCCGATTTTTCGCGCATAACCATTGAAGGCAAACCCGTAAAAACATATATTTTTCGCCAGAACTATTATTTTATGATGGGCGACAACCGCCACAACTCTATAGATTCGCGCTACTGGGGCCTGGTACCACAAGATCATGTCTCAGGCAAAGCGTGGTTTACCTGGTTATCGCTGAACCCTAACCGAGGCTGGCTGGAAGGGAAGCTCAGATGGGGACGTTTTTTAAAAAAAATATAACATAAGTAAGTGTTTTTTGAAACTTATCTATTATTTTTTCGTAGCACGTTTGTTTATACCTAAGATTTTGATGTATCTTTGCCCTATGTATTCGAAAGAACTCCTTAAAGGAACACTAAAAACCATCATCCTCAAGCTTTTATCTGAAAATGAAAAGATGTATGGATATGAAATTACCCAAAAGGTAAAAAAACTGTCAGACGACAAGATTATTATTACCGAAGGGGCTTTATATCCCAGTTTACATAAGCTCGAAGCCGAAGGACTGCTTCAGACCGAAACAGTAAATATAGGCAAACGAGTACGTAAGTACTATTCATTGACGCCACAGGGTACTTCTACTGTCCGTGTAAAAGTAGAAGAGTTTACAGAATTTGTAGAAACCATGCAAACATTACTATCACTCAAAGCAACAACGTAATTATGTTTTATTTATCTGAAGAAAAGGTTAACTGGATACTCAACAACCTCCGTACACAAGGCTTAAACGATGACCGTTTGGAGGGAGAATTATTAGACCATATATGCTGTGCAGTAGAGCACGAAATGCAAGAAAATCGCTTGTCGTTCGAAGAAGCTTACGCCCAAACCATTGCCGCTTTTGGCAAAGAAGGAATTCTTAAAGTTCAAAAAGATACGCTCAAAGCCCGCAAGACACGCTCAATTTCACGCCGAATTACTCACTTGAGCGCCACCATTGCAGCTTGTTTGATTTTATTTATTGGAGTAGTAGTACAAGCCCAGGAACGCCCCAATGCCCACCCTTTACTTAAGTCTATCCCGGTTTGTTCGGGTTTTGGCAAACGCCACCACCCTATGAGCAGCAAGCTTAGATTCCATTCAGGTGTTGATATCAGAGTACCCGTAGGCACTAAAGTGTTTGCACCTGCCGGAGGCAAAGTCATTGAAGCTAAGTTTCACCAGGGTCGAGGTTATTATGTGGTGATTCAACACAACGATGTGTATACTACTACTTACTGGCATTTGTCTAAAATACTGGTAAGAAAAAACCAATATATAAAGAAAGGAGATAATATAGCACTTACCGGAAGTACCGGATTCTCTACTGGTCCTCACCTGCATTATGAAGTAAAAAAACACGGCAAAGTGGTCAATCCACAGCAATACTTTGGTAAGTAAATAATAAAACAAGGCGAGCCTCTGATTCACTTTTCATGGCTCGCCTTGTTATTTTTTATGTAATATTTAAACTGTTTATGCAATTACTTTCAAAAATCAGTTATTTTTGCGCTCAGTTTTAAAAAGTCATAGATATGCGTTTGAAATTTTGGAAAAAAAAGGACAAGGAAAATAAAAAGAAAAAAAGTAAAGCCAGAGAGTGGATTGACTCTATCGTATTTGCGGTAGTAGCGGCTACTCTTATCCGTTGGTTGATCATGTCGGCTTATACTATCCCTACTCCTTCTATGGAAGGAACCCAAATGGTAGGTGACTTTTTATTTGTGAGCAAGCTTCATTATGGGGCACGTACCCCCAAAACATTGTTGCACATGCCACTGACTGATAACAAAATATGGGGTACCAATATTCCCTCTTACCTCGACTGGATTCAGTTGCCTATCCGACGCATTCCGGGGTTTAGTGATGTAAAAAACAATGATGTGGTGGTTTTTAACTGGCCTGCTGATACTACCAAAAGCCCGGTAGACATGAAGGTAAACTACATTAAACGATGTGTAGGAATACCCGGCGACAAACTGGAAGTAAAAAATACTCAATTATATATCAACGGTAAAAAAGCAAAAGATCCTGAAAAGCTTCAGTTTTTGTACAGATTGGTTTCAAGCATGAGTATTTCACAAAAAGTACTCGACAAACTGGATATTTATAGAAATAACAGTTATTATGTAACACCTACCAACGATAACAAATTCATTTACCAGATTTTTACTACTCCTCAAAATATCAAGCTGTTAAAACAACAACTAGGGCCTGCTGCACTCTCCATGCAGATACTTGCCAGAGAAAAAAATGAGTTTGCAGCAGAGATTTACCCCAACAGTTACTGGCGAGACCAAAACATGCGCAAGGGTGGGCAGTATAACTATAAACAAAATCCCTGGAACCAAGACTATTTCGGTCCTTTGACTTTACCCAAAGAAGGCATGAAGATAGAAATGACCAAAGAAAATATTATCAAGTACGGACCTGTAATTAAAGAGTATGAATACCACAACAAAGTAGAAGTGGCCAACGATTTCAGCAAAATCACCATTGATGGCAAAGAAATCAAAACGTATACTTTTGTGCAAGATTATTACTTTATGATGGGTGACAATCGCCACAACTCGCAAGATTCACGTTATTGGGGTTTTGTGCCCAGAGACCACGTTGTGGGCAAGGCTTGGTTTACTTGGTTATCGCTGAACCCCAACAAAGGATTATTTAGTGGTAAAGTTCGCTGGAACAGAATGTTCAAAAGCATTGATTAGTAACTCCTGCCACCAATATAAAAAGCCTAATAAGTAGCATTACTTGTTAGGCTTTTTGTTTTTTATCAACAAAACCTTGGGCCAAGCAAAACCAAAGTAGCTAAAACTAAAAGACACCTGATAAAAACTTGCTAAAAAAAGGCTTTTTACCCAAATTACAGGAAGTTGTTCTACTCATCAAAAACTCGTTCTATATGACTGATATCCCATATATTTACCACATTGTACCCACCACCGAATGGGCGCAAGCCGAGCAAGTTGGTATGTATGCTCCCGCGTCTATCAACACTGAAGGTTTTATTCATTGCTCAAAACTAGAGCAAGTAACGGGGAGTGCCCAACTGTTTTTTAAAGGACAAAGTAACTTAAAGTTGCTACAAATCATTGTAGCCAAACTTGATGCTCGCCTCGTATATGAGAATACCACTGGAGGCACCGAGCTTTTTCCTCACTTATATGGCTCGCTCAACCTAAATGCTGTACGCCAGGTTTTTGACTTCAACACCGATGCCAACGGGCAATTTGTCCTGCCTGACACTATGGGCTCTCAGTAAGTATTATACATCACCAAAAGTTATTGTATACACACTCATGCAGAAAATAATCCATATAGATATGGATGCGTTTTATGCTTCGGTAGAGCAACGCGACCACCCTCAGTACCAAGGCAAGCCTCTGGCAGTAGGTGGTAGCCGTGAACGGGGAGTAGTGGCAGCGGCAAGTTACGAAGCCCGCAAGTTTGGAGTATACTCGGCCATGTCGTCGCGGCTTGCCTACCAAAAATGCCCACATATTATTTTTGTACGCCCTCGGTTCGACGTATACAAGGAGGTGTCACAACAAATCAGGGAAATTTTTCACGAGTATACCGATTTGGTCGAGCCGCTTTCGTTGGATGAAGCTTACCTTGACGTTACCAAAAACAAAGTAGGCATGCCCTCAGCTACCATTATAGCTCGTGAGATTAAACAAAAAATTTTTGACGCCACTCAACTTACCGCATCGGCAGGCATTTCGGTCAATAAGTTTTTGGCAAAGGTGGCTTCTGATATGGACAAACCCAATGGGCTTACTCTAATTTCGCCCGAAGAGGCGGCAGATTTTGTAGCCAAACTGCCCATCAAAAAGTTTCACGGCATAGGCAAAGTTACCGCCAAAAAAATGCAACAATTGGGTATTTTTACTGGAGCCGACTTGCGTAGATGGGACAAGGCAAAACTTGTACGGCAGTTTGGCAAAGTAGGCAATTATTATTTTAACATTGCCCAAGGCATTGATCAACGCAGCGTAAACCCGCACCGCATTCGTAAATCTATTAGCACCGAAAACACTTTCGATCACGACCTTGCCAGTCTCGAAGAAATGGAAACAGCACTACACCAACTCGCCGAAGAACTCATGAGACGTATGGAAAAAACCAAGTCGTTTGGGCAAACCATTACGCTTAAGGTCAAGTATGACAATTTTCAGCAAATTACCCGTAGCAAAACCTTGGCTTACCCTATCAACACACTCGACCTGATCATACGTTTGTATCAGGAACTGATCCGGGGGTGTGATTTTTCGGA